>JBARUM010000806.1:0-3878 GCA_049645725.1 Maribacter sp. | reverse complement strand
GATATACGGGAAACTATGTCGCAGAAAACGGTATGGAACTAAAAATCATAGGCTCCGGGGAGGGTATGTACGCCAAACTAGGCGACAATCCGCCCATAAAAATCGTCCATCGAAAGGACAACCTGTTCAAGGCGGTTAAACTGGATATCGGTCTTAAGTTTACATCTTCAGGGAAAGGCACCATAGATGGCATAATCGCAAACGGACGAGGGCAAGTACACTATTTCAAAAAACAGTAATATGGAGATGGGCAAGAATGCTTTTCTCGATGAAGTGTATGACAATCAGGAACTGATACATAAAATATGCTCCATCTATAGGGATTCCAAGGAAGACCGTGAGGACCTTTTTCAGGAAATCGTCTATCAGTTATGGAAGTCCTATCCCAAATTTAAAGGACGTTCAAAGTTCAGCACCTTGATGTATCGCATCGGCCTCAATACTGCCATGGCGACCTTTAGGAAACATAAAGTCATCATATCGGGAACGGAAAAGTTGCCGGAAACATATCGAACTGAACCTGACATAAACCCGAACAGAGAAAAACTGTTGAGGGCAATCAGACAGCTCAATGATGCGGATAAGGCCATCATCTCAATGCACTTAGATGGGTTCGACAACTTGGAAATGGCAGAGATAATGGGTATCAGCAAAAACTATTTGGGCGTACGGCTCAACAGGATAAAAACTCAGTTAAAAATAATCTTAAACCAATAAATATGGAACTGGAAGAATTTAAATCGGAATATCAAAAGAACGACGGGGGCAAAAGTAAGGGTGCCCTAAAGAAAATGGGCAGTGCCGATCGACATCCCGTATTGAAAAGGATAAGGCTCCAACTAGTGCTCGAATCCGTTTTGTGGATTATCTTGCTAGCGGTCTACTACAGTGGTTTCGACGGCAATCAAAAGCCTTGGTACTGGAACGTGATACTAATCGTATCCATCGTTCTGCTCCTAATGCACAATTTGCTCGGCTATCGACTGGTACAGTCCCCGATAAACGGCCCGAACATTATTGAATCCCTAAAAAAATATTCCAGTAGAATAAAAGCCTATGCCCGGATTTCCGTAGCAACCCGCGTAATCGCAATATCGGCCTTGCTTGCCTTCTTTGCTTCGACCGTAGATTGGAACCGAGCCAAGATTTTGGGAGGTGCCCTGCTCGCAAGTGTGCTAATATCAGTCCAGATCTTCTTACTGTGGCGAATGTGGAAAGGGAGGGTAAATAGAATAGAGCACCAAATCGGTGTCTTGGAAATTGAACTCGATGATAATTGAATAAAATGGTCTAATTGGAAACTTTTGAAAAGCCGTTTTTTTAAAGCACTTCATTAAATATGAAAAAACTTAATGAAGGTACATTCACTGACAATTTAACATGCATATCTTTTTTTAAGTATTTATAATAACCTTTTTTAACCAATCCGATTCGCTGTCTCGTATTGGCGACAACCTTTTCCTAAAAGTGTTGCGGGACAAATTACCATTTAGGGATTATTGAATTGGTGACGTTATGATATTCGGATACGCAAGAGTCTCGACTCCAGAACAAAATTTAGATTCTCAAATTGACCTTTTGAGGAAAGGAGGTTGTGAAAAAATCTATACAGACATTGCAAGTGGTGTTAGAAACGACAGGAAAGGTCTAAATGAAATGATCAAATACATGCGCAAAGGAGATACCTTTATAACCTATAAGATCGATAGGGTCTTTCGATCTTTGAAAATATGGTGGAGCTTATAAACAAATTCAATAAAGCTGGAGTTCGTCTCAAAAGTCTAAGCGAGCCGGAGTTTGATACAACATCGGCAAAAGGAAAATTCCTATTATAGCTATTTGTCGCTGTAGCGGAATTCGAAAGCAAGCTAAGCAGCGAAAGAACAAAAGTAGGTCTTGAAAACGCTAGAAGACGCAACAAGTTGTTAGGAAGACCCTCTGGTACAAAGAAAGAAACACTTGATAAATGCCATTTTGCGAAGTACTTGTAAGATTCTAAATACCTGCCTATAAAAGTGGCGTGCAAATGAGCCAAGATTTCGAAGAGCTCATTTTATCGTGTTGATAAAACAATAGAAATGAAAACCGTTAAAAACTAGCATTCTATCATTGTGGTGAAAAGAAATAGTATCAATCAAAAATGCTGAAAAACAAGAAGTAATCGAAAAAACTGGAGAGGAATCCTTTCTTCTTTTTGGTTTTGGTTGATGTTCTTTTCTTTGCTGTAAGCACCTTCCGTTCTGATAATTCAACTTCCCTAATTTTAGACATACTATCGCTTTTAATTTGAGGTTTGTTCCCTCCGTTAAATAACAAACCTCAATTGATTAAATTATAATCTTGGTCCTTTTTTCAGTTTGTTCTTTCTGCCTTTGAAGCCTTTGTAATACCCGTCGCCTCCTTCTTCCTGCTTAAAAGTGTTTATAATTGATTTGGAAAGACTATCAGGCGTATATTCCAACTTTTCTAGCTGCTGTTTAAGTTTGCCCAAACGATTGGATTCGACACCTGAGAGACTTAAGCTCGCTTTGTTTTGCTTCAATAACCAGACAGCCTCAGTATAGTTCTCTTTTTCAATGGAAACCACAAAATGAAGCTGTTCAGTTCTTCTAACCCCATTTCTAACAAACCCGTGTTCGGTTAAATAACTTATCTGCTTGTCTAGCGCAATATCTTTAAAATCCAAATCATCTCCTACTTCAAATAAGGTGTTCGAACCACCAATCTTCAAATAGGTATCACCCCGTAAGTCAACGGCTACCATTCCTTTAGAATTTAAATACGCTATTTTCTCCTTGTCGCTCCATAATCCCCCTTCTTTAGAAAGAATCCTAGCAAAATGCTCCATGTAGGATTTCTCGAAAACCTTTTGATAATCGTTTTTAAATGTTTCAGGGAGATAGTTTTTAAAAGATTCGTAAACTAGAATGCCTGAATAATCAAGTTTATAGGTGTTTCTATTGTCACCGTATAAATGGAAGGTAACTTCCTGGAAAATAGTGCTGTAATAATTGAAATAAGATTGCTCCTGGAATGTTTCGATACTCTTAGGGTAAATAAGGTTGCCATCGATTTCATATTTTCCGTTTAGGTCCGTAATCGTACCGTTGCCAGCATCCCGTAATCCCATCAAGGCAGAGATGTTTCCATTCTTCAATCGCTTGCTAAGTTCAATTGTATTGGTGAAATGCTCCCTCTCAAATCTAATGGATTCATTGATGGATTCCTCGGAGATATACTTAGCTAGATATTGTTTGGCCGTAGCAACGGAGATTTCCTTACTCAGGTTTTCATACGTCAAAAATTCGGTTGGGTTATCCTTTAGTTGAATTTTTAGCTCACTCGTATATCCTATTTGCTTATTATGTTTAAAAGTTCTTAATGCACTGGTAAATTGCTTCTTTAACTCCCTTTCGTTCCATAAAGGTTTGAATTTTTCCAAATCCTTATATTGTTCAAATATCCGGTTGCTCAATTTTTCATTGGCCAATAAGTAAAAAGCATACTTAATATTACCGTTTTCATTGGCCTTTTTAAATCGGATATCATCAAAGTTTTGCGATACATCGAATTTCTTTAGATCGATGTTGGACAAGAACCCGCCAACTTCATTGACAACCGTTTTATAATTGAAAGTAGGAATGGATGCCTTAACTTTGCCTCCTCCTTCAATATCCCTCGACAGGACGACGCCTTTCACATTGAGCAGCTCTACAAAACTCTCTGGGCTTATCGTTGTTCTTTTTGCGCTCTGTATTGATGCATTGATGTAATTATCGGCCAGTAGCTCATCAACTTTATAGCCTATGTCCTTTGGTAGCTGTGCCCTATCGATGTAGCGGTCAATATCTAAGATCATATTCGGATCGACCTGAGAT
>JBARUM010000805.1:0-7500 GCA_049645725.1 Maribacter sp. | reverse complement strand
AAATATGGGTTTCCCGTTCCTCCTCCAAAAATTACTACTCTGCCCTTTTCCAAGTGCCTAATGGCTCTTCTACGAATAAATGGTTCCGCTACCTCATTGATTTTTATTGCGGATTGTAATCGTGTTTCTACATTTTGCATCTCCAAAGAGCTCTGTAGGGCTAATCCATTTATAACAGTAGCCAACATCCCCATATGGTCACCTTGTACGCGATCCATTCCTGTTGCCGCTCCTGAAAGTCCTCTAAAAATATTCCCTCCACCAATGACAACGGCAACTTGAATTCCTTTTTCAACGACAGCCTTTATTTCTTCGGCATATTCATTCAGGCGTTTAGGGTCAATTCCGTATTGTTTTTCACCCATTAGAGCTTCTCCGCTTAGTTTTAGAAGTATTCTTTTGTAATACATTTTTTATTTTGTTTCGAAACAAAAATAATGAAAAAAAGTGACGACTGTTAACGGGAAATGGATACAATTAAAACATAATTATTTCCTAATAAGAAGGCGGTAAATTTTTATTTTTAATATCCTTGTCATAAATCGTTTTTAAACTCTTATTAATTTTGAATTCAATGATTTCTATGAAGAATATTTTTCATTTTTTGCTTGTTCTTAGTTTGATTTATGGGTGTGGAGCTGGGAAGACTCTTTTAACAGTGGACAACGTTCCTATTAAGGTCACTTTGGATTTAATTAATATAACGGATGACAAAGTTTCGGTTTCTATTGACCCAGGTGTATTTACAACAGATACAGTATTGTTTAGAATCCCAAAGACGGTACCTGGAACTTACAGTTCTGACGATTATGGTAAGTATATAGAAGATTTGACTGCTTTTGACTATAACGGTAATAAAATCACGGTAACACAACGGGATGAAAACACTTGGGTCATTGGGAACGGAAAAAACCTTGATAGAATTACATATAAGGTAAATGATACATATGACACGGAGAGCGATGTTTATAACGCTGTTTTTTCCCCCGCCGGAACGAATATTCTTTCTGGGGAGAATTTTATGCTAAACCTTCATGGTTTTGTGGGGTATTTTGATGATTTTAAAGAAGTTACCTATCATTTGCAGGTGGAAAAACCCAAAAGTTTAGAATCTACTACCTCGTTAATAATGCTGGATTCCAAAGAATTGAACGATAATAAAGAAACATTTCTTGCTTCCAGGTATTTTGAAGTTATTGATAATCCAATTCTTTATGCCAAACCCAATAAAGAGAAATTTCAAATAAATGACATAACAGTAACACTTAGCCTTTATTCTCCGAATGGGGTCTATAAAGCCTCCGATTTAAGAGAACGTATGGAACAAATGATGACTGCCCAAAAAGCTTTTCTAGGGGATATAGATGGCACTAAGGAGTATAACATTTTACTATACTTGTCTACCTTGGAAAATAATGATGCCAGTGGATTTGGAGCTCTAGAGCACCATACTTCCACGGTTGTGGTTCTGCCTGAGGCAATGCCAAAAGAACGTTTAGAACAAGCTATGGTGGATGTTGTTTCTCATGAGTTTTTTCATATTGTAACTCCTTTGAACGTTCATTCAAAAGAGATACAGTTTTTTGATTTTAATGACCCAAAAATGTCTCAACACCTATGGATGTATGAGGGGACCACAGAATACTTCGCAAATCTTTTTCAAATACAACAAGGCCTTATAAACGAAGAAGAGTTTTATGATCGCCTAATAAGCAAAATTAATAATGCCAAAGCTTATGATGATAAAATGTCATTTACAGAAATGAGCCGTAATATTCTTAAAGCTCCCTATGAGTCTAATTATGCCAATGTTTACGAAAAAGGAGCATTGATAAATATGTCGCTTGATATTCTGTTGAGGGAAAAAAGTTCGGGTCAAAGAGGTGTTTTATGGTTGATGAAGGAATTATCCAAAAAGTACGGTAAGGAAACTCCTTTCGATGATAGTAAACTATTTGACGAAATAGTTTCCTTGACTTATCCAGAGGTTAGAGATTTCTTTAATGCCCATGTTATAGGAGGTGAACCTATAGATTATAGTAAATACCTTGCTAAAGTTGGTTTGGCGACGGTAAGAGAGAAAAAGCAAACAGGTTATTTCTTAGATGGTGAAATTCCTTTTATAGATGTTGATCAAGAAAACGGAAATAGTATTTTTGTTAGAAAGGGTATAGAATTAAATTCTTTTTATAAGGGATTAGGAATTAAAGGAGGGGATGTTATTAAAAGTATAAATGGTACGCTGATTAATTTAGAATCTATTAGGCCAATTATAGGAGAAAGCTTTGGATGGAATGTGGAAACGGAAATTAGAATGGAGATACTCCGAGATGGAGAGTCCTTAATGGTAGGGGGGCTAGTTGGAACGCCAACTTTGGAAGTTGAAAAAATTATTCCAGTAGAAGGGGTTTCCGAAACTTTT
Source organism: Maribacter sp. (assembly GCA_049645725.1). Lineage (GTDB taxonomy): Bacteria > Bacteroidota > Bacteroidia > Flavobacteriales > Flavobacteriaceae > Maribacter. The sequence goes on along the minus strand of JBARUM010000805.1, from coordinate 5,078 downwards.
TCAAAGCTCCGAGAAGCTTGGATAAAAGGGTAGTGTTTCTTTGTATATTTCTGATAGTACTGCTTTGAAATCTTTAAAAAAGGTAAAAAGCCACTATGTTCAGAACATAGTGGCTTTTTTATTTGAGTTAGTCTGAGTTTTATTTATCCTAAAGCAACTCTTTTAAATCCAATAACTGAAAGATTGGAATCAACAGATTTTAAATATTGGGCAACACTTTGTTTACTATCCTTGATAAAATCTTGATTAACCAAAGTATTGTCCTTGAAGAAACGCTTTAATTTACCTTTTGCAATGTTATCTAACATGGCTTCTGGCTTACCTTCTTGACGTAATTGGTCTTTTGCAATTTCAATTTCCTTGTCTATAACAAACTGATTAACACCTTCTTCGTTCAATGCAACGGGATTCATGGCTGCGGCCTGCATAGCTACATCCTTGGCAGCCTCTGCGGCACCATCTACTACATTGGAAAGCCCCGTAAGAACTGCAATTTTATTTCCAGCATGGATGTAAGAACCCACAAACGGTGCGCTTAGTTTTTCGAATCCACCAATTTCAATCTTTTCACCTATAACACCGGTTTGTTCCGTTAATTTCTCTTGGACGGTCATACCTTTAAAATCTGCATTTAGAAAAGCATCTTTTGAATCATAACCCAAGGCTAAATCTGCCAATTCGTTGGCCAAGGCAACAAATGAGTCATTTTTAGCGACAAAATCTGTTTCACAATTCAAGGAAATAACAACACCTTCTGTATTGTCAGTATTAACCTTTGCAATTGCAGCTCCTTCAGAAGAATCTCTGTCGGCTCTTTTAGCGGCAACTTTTTGTCCTTTTTTACGAAGAATTTCAATTGCTTTTTCAAAATCGCCTTCCGCTTCTACCAATGCATTTTTACAATCCATCATTCCAGCTCCGGTCGTCTTTCTTAATTTATTTACTTCTGCGGCTGTAATCTTTGCCATTTTTTATGATATTTTATGATTTGCCCCTTAGAACAAACCATATGTTATTATTTCATTCTATAAAGAGGATTATTCTACTCCACCTTTAACACTGTCCTGCCATTCTTTCAGTTCGTCCCATTTTCCATCTGCTGCCATTTGGGCTTGTTTAGGCCAAGAAGTTGGATCCAAATGAGCCATTCTAGAGCTTGCCTCGGTCAAGACTTCTTTTATTTTTTCCGCATCTCCCTTGGCTAATTTAGCAAAGGACTCCATTCCAGCTTTAACAAGAGCTTCTGCAGCTTTTGGTCCAACACCTTCAATCTTGGTCAAATCATCGGAATCTGACTTCTTAGTCTTAGCTACTTTTTTTTGAGCCTCTTTAGCATCTTCTTCAACCGCTTTCTTAGTTGCTTTTACATCCACTTCAACTTCAGTAGCTTTCTTAAGTACTGGTGGTGCTTTGGTTTCTACTGTTTCTGGTGTTGGTTGAGGAGCGTTTTCAGATTTTTTCTCTTTTTTGGGAGCTTTCTCCTTTTTTGTATCTCCTTCTGCTTTTTCAGACTTACGTTCTGCTAAACCTTCGGCCACTGCATTGGTTACCTGAGTCATAATAATGTCTATTGACTTAGAGGCATCATCGTTGGATGGAATTAGATAGTCCACATCCCTAGGGTCAGAATTAGTATCTACCATTGCGAAGATTGGGATATTTAATTTTTGAGCTTCCTTTACCGCAATGTGTTCGCGCATCGTATCAACTATAAATAAGGCACCAGGTAAACGGGTCATCTCAGAAATGGAACCAAGGTTCTTTTCTAGCTTAGCTCTTAGACGGTCCACTTGTAAACGCTCTTTTTTGGAAAGCGTAAGAAAAGTACCATCCTTCTTCATTCGGTCGATCATCGCCATTTTCTTAACTGCTTTACGAATTGTAACAAAATTTGTTAACATCCCACCCGGCCATCTTTCCGTAATGTAAGGCATGTTTACGTTTGCAGCTTTTTCGGCAACAATGTCTTTGGCTTGTTTTTTTGTAGCTACAAAAAGAATCTTACGACCAGATGCGGCAATTTTACTCAAGGCCTCATTGGCCTCATCCATTTTTGCAACGGTTTTATAAAGATTGATAACGTGGATACCGTTACGCTCCATGTAGATATAGGGAGCCATATTCGGATTCCATTTTCTGGTTAGATGTCCAAAATGCACACCCGCTTCTAATAATTGTTTTACTTCGACTTTCGCCATTTTTAAATTTAGTTTACGTTCTTTTGAATTAGCAATGACAAAGTGGTATCCTTTAACTCTTTTGGAAGCCTTCATCATTTAGATGCTAAACTAATTTATCACGAATTAAGTTCGTGATATACCTTCCTTTACTTTTAAGAAAGTAATAAAGGATTTTAATTGTCCTTAACTAGAAGGACTTTCAATGAACTAGTTAAAAAATATAATAAAAGACATCCGCCAATTGGCGGATGCTTGATAATTTCAATATTAACGCTTAGAGAATTGGAATTTCTTACGCGCTTTTTTCTGACCAAATTTCTTACGCTCTACCATTCTAGGATCTCTTGTCAACAGACCTTCTGGTTTAAGAACTGTTCTATTCTCGTTATCAATTTCGCACATAGCTCTGGAGATTGCTAACCTAATAGCTTCTGCTTGTCCAGTTATCCCACCTCCGTAAACATTTACTTTAACGTCGTAATTGTCATCGGTTTCCGTAAGCATAAAAGGCTGCTTAACTTTGTATTGCAATGTAGCAGTCGGGAAGTAATTATTTAAATCCTTATTGTTGATTGTAATTTTCCCTTTACCTTCGGAAAGATAAATTCTGGCAACAGCTGTTTTTCTCCTACCAATTTTATGAACTATATCCATTATTTAAAATCTTTTAAATTTACAACAGTTGGTTTTTGCGCCTCCTGTCCATGCTCAATACCAGCATAAACTTTAAGGTTCCTAAAAAGCTCGGCACCTAATCTATTCTTTGGCAACATACCTTTAACCGCCTTTTCAACAATACCTGTAGGATTTTTTTCCAACAGTTCTTTAACAGAAGTGGAACGTTGACCACCAGGGTATCCGGTATACCTTAAATAGGTTTTATGTGACCATTTATTTCCTGAAAGAAAAATTTTCTCAGCGTTGATAATAACAACGTTGTCGCCACAATCAACATGAGGAGTAAAACTCGGTTTGTGCTTTCCTCTTAACAAAACTGCTACTTTGGAAGCTAACCGTCCCAGTGTTTCTCCTTCGGCATCAACCAACAACCACTCTTTACTTACTGTTGCTCTATTGGCTGAAATGGTTTTATAACTTAATGTATCCACTACTGCTATTTTTAACTATTAATCAATGTCAATCCCGTGAAACGGGCTGCAAATGTACAATTATAAAGTTTAATTGCAAATACTTGTTTCTCTTTATTTTTAGTTTTTTTCTTATCGCTTATGACAACAAATAATGCATGTTTCTTTAAAAGGTCATATTGTGTTTAACTGGATATTTGGATGAAAATTCATTTCTCTTGGATTTCGAATACCAAGACGTTTCTAATCAAAAAACAGTCTTATTTTGAAATATAAAATTATTTTTTTCGTTCTGTAACCCGTAAACTAAACTTATTATATATGACAAAGTGTATGCTTTTCTTATTTGTTGCAAGCTCGGTTCTATTTTCCTGTAGTTCGGATAAGGATGAAAATAGTGGAGATGATTCCTCAAATATAGTTGGTACTTGGGATGCGACCGAACTTAGAATAAATAACGACACGGCAAGTGACGAGGCCAAGTTTGGAAGCCAAATATTGGAAGTGCTAACTAGAGAAAACTGTTTCATTATCACATTACAGTTTAATGATGATTTATCGGCGGTAGCTTCCAATGCTGCAAACTACGTGGAGGTAAATGTAAATGCCACAGGTTCTGGTCTTGATGTGCCTTGCCCAACAGAATCAGATTCTGAGAGCAGTACTTATACTTACGATGGCAGTATTGTGAGTATCGTTGATGCTAACGGACAAACCATAGAGGTAAGTGTTAGCATTGATGGAGATATTATGACAGTAAACGCAGCTGATTTGGAAATACCTAATTTTAATGATAGCGGACAGCTTATTTTCAGTAAAAGATAATCTCCTATAATAAAACGAAAAGCCCTCCTGAATTTTCAGGAGGGCTTTTCGTTTTAAAATATGCCTTTTGAAGTTCTCTATTGCTTATAAAACTTCGTTTGGATAGTATGTTCATTAGAATGTATGGTTATCAAATACATTCCCTTTTTCAGCGCAGATACGGGGATATTCAGAGCATTATTCTTTATAGTCCATTGATGTTGCAATACTGTATTTCCAAAGATATCAGAAACTCTGATAAAGGCTTCATTGGAATTTTGAAGCCCCAAAATATTAATAACGCTAGTGGCTGGATTTGGAAACACCTTAATCTTTTCAGCTACTTCTGGGATTGTTCGGATACTTGATTGTGCCGTTCCAATACCACATAGGCAGAACAAAAGAACAAAAAGGAAAACGTACTTTTTCATCTGTAAACTGGTTCACCGTAATTAAATAAAGACAGTCTATACACAACGTTACGATTTAGCCTATAGTGTAATTTTTATAAATGTTTAACACTTTAAACTGCCTTGAATCGGTAGCAACCCACTGAGACTAACTCATTATTAAATTTGCCCGAATATGTTAAATATTATCTAAATAAAAATTAAAACCCACTAAAAAAGGTAAAATAGCACATAATCTGGATAATTCTGGAGTTGCTCACTTACTAGCTTTCAACATAATTTTGTAACATCTAATTTAATACAACGTATTATGGAAAAGACAAGATTTTATCCATCGATTTGGAGCGTAGATCCATTCAGTTCTAATATAATGAGCCAATGGTATAATGGGAATAGCACTGTAAGTGAATTGATTTTGAAAAATTCTGCTGTAAATGAGCTTGGGGTGTCCGAAATGAATTTGGACATCGTAAAATTCGGTGCTATTGATGATGTAGGAAGCGAACATCCGGTTCTAGATTTCCCAAGTCAAAATTCGGTCACTATCAAGGGAATAGGTTCGGGACACTTCTATTTCCTTAAGTCTGCTAGCATGA
>JBARUM010000804.1:0-2766 GCA_049645725.1 Maribacter sp. | reverse complement strand
AATATACTCTTCGACCTTCGGGCTCTAGTTTAAGGAATAGATAACAATAGACTTAGATTCAAAATATCAGCAGTATTAAGTTTTTTGTCAGATATTTACGTCGGTTTAGTATTTGGTACTTTTAAATTTTACAGATTAGTTCAACCAAATAGCTGAAATACAGGCTATCTTTTAGATATGTTGATGCTCAAATCTTGTCGGACCTTGTAAATCGATTGCTCGACGTAAGTTTTTTTTTCAGTATCATGATACTCCTATAAACTGCCTAATTTTGATTATTGCTAAATTGTTGAGATTATCGTAAAGAACAAAATATAGAATTAAGGTTAGTTGCCCGTTTTGGTCTCTACTCTTAAAATATTTATTACTTGAATCCTATTCAGTTCTTTAAATACTTTGATCGCTTCATATGCAAATAGTAGTTTAAAATTGGACATATATTTAGACTGTTTTCAATTACTTAGAGCTTTCTTGTTTAAAAGGGGGTGTCAGTTCTTGTAGAAAATATTCATATATCTTCCTTAATTTTTGCATTTGTTTACGTTGATTAATAATACTTCCCTAAAGTTCAATTTACTTTTTTGCACTCTTTTTGTTAGCTTCACAGTAACAAACAACCTATGGAAAATATTTTATTTGATTTTATCTCAAAATACGTTACCCTTTCAGAAGTTGAGAAGTCCGCAATTATTTCATTAGGGATTTTTCATTCATTGAAAAAAGGAACAATTCTACTTAAAGAGGGTGAGAATTCAAAAGACGGTTATTTTGTTTTAAAAGGTTGTATTCGTAAGCATTACATGATTGATGGTGAAGAAAAGACAACAGCTTTTTATACTGAAATGGAGGGGATTACTCCTCATTCGGTAATAAGCAAAGCACCTTCTGAATACTACGTAGCTTGTGTGGAAGATTCCTTAATCACAGTATCAAATCTTGATATGGAAGTTGATATGTTTGCAAAATTCCCAAAATTCGAAACGCTTTGTAGAATATTATCCGAAGAATTGTTAGTTAAAAAACAAATCGATTTTGATGAATTCAAAATTGCATCACCCGAACAACGTTACATAAAATTGTTACAAGACCGTCCTGATTTAATTCAACGTGTGCCACAGTATCAGTTAGCCAGTTTTTTAGGCATCAAACCACAATCGCTAAGTAGATTGAGAACTAGAATTCTTGATAAAAGTAAGAGTTAAGGAACGTTTCTTAACTTAAGCGAATGACTTAATCTATTTTTGCTATCACGTTATTTTAATATTGAAACGAATATGTATAAAACTATTTTAGCTCTTGCCTTGTTATTGACAAGCCCATTACAACCTCAGGCACAATATGATTCATTAGGTGACAATTATTAAAAATGCTTTATTGGTAGTGCCACATTTATGTTAGTGAATTTAGATTTCAATGAGCGAGCAGATTATTACCAAGTTATCCTTGACTATCGCTTAACAGATAAAGATGTAGTTTCATTAGAATTCAAGACTTGGATGTATTTTCAGCCATTGGGATTACCTTATTATAAAAACTTTAATTCAATTGAAGAAAATTTTCCAGGAACTATTCGTAAAGTTAGTTTTGTCCCGGCTTATCAACGCTTTTGGTGGAAAGGATTATATCCAGGAGTTCATATTATGAGCGCTTGGTAGACCTTCCTAAATGAAGACAATAGCAAGGTTGATAATGGGTTTCAAATTTCCAATACCTATAGACCGGGCTATCATGTTAAGATTTTAAAAGTTCAATTTTTTCATTGAGCCATCTATAGCAGTAACCCATCTCCATAAAAGTTAAGATGATTTACTATTATATTTGGCGAACGGTATGAACCAAATTTTCAATACTAGTTCTGATTATGGTAACATACTTTTTAAATGGAGAAAAAAAGTAGAGAAAGGATTGCTAAGCTCTATTGCAAAACTTATTGCTATGGGAATCAACCCAAAAAAAATACTCATTACAAATATTGAATGAAATGTTTTGGGGATAATGTAAAATACCACCTTATCAAGTAAGGAATAATAGTCGTACAAAATTTTAAAGCCGAGAGTTACGACGCCATCAAAAAATATAATCTCGATAAGGAGGTTTATTGTGTGGTAGTCGAGGAAGCACAAAATATTCTTACTGTAGGGCATCTAACCCAAAGCACGGATCAATTAGGTTTATTTATAACTTGCAAAGAGCATTTGGCTCATGTTGAAGAGATTATAAAGGTTACTACACGTGAGTTCAATGGTCTTGAAAACAAAACTCAAAGCTTCCGATTTTCACTACGCTAAACCCGCCCAAAAGCGGGAAACGCTTAATTCCTTATCTGAATCTTTGAAATTAAGTCCGCTCAAAATCCTACGAACGAGGAATACTTCGATTTCATAACCCGGTCAGCACATTCACCTACATTTCGCGAAAAGCTACATTCCGGGCAAAGAGCTTCCCTAGCAAGGTCTTGAACACCATCCCCAATTTCGACTTTCCATTCCGTTAAACCTTCCCGATACTTAGGTAAAGTAAACCTGCCCTGAGCGCAGTCGAAGGGCTTCATTCCAGAGCCGAAATCGTGAATAGCATTCGCCAAATCGGAATTCCATTATTCATTTGGTGTCGCTTCCTATGATTTTGTACTTCACAAAGGCCTTTAGATTCACCTTTCGTACCATCACTGTTATTCCCTTTTCATGCCTGCAAAATACCAACATTTGGAAGTTGAACGGACTGCATAAACCAGGCTCACTTCGACTGCGCCCGGCGCAGGCTACC
>JBARUM010000803.1:0-2228 GCA_049645725.1 Maribacter sp. | reverse complement strand
ATCATAGAGTTCTTCCCTTGTCATAATAATTGTATTTTTGAGCCTACACTTCCCCCAAATGAAAATACTAAAAAAAATTGCCTTAGTACTGTTGGTGGTATTCATTGCAATGCAATTTTACCGACCTGAGAAGAATATTTCCCAAGGAAATCATACCCTTGGATTTTTGAGAGAAACTAATCCGCCGGATGAAGTAAAAAAAATACTTCAAGAATCTTGCTATGACTGCCATAGTAACAATACAAGATACCCTTGGTACAATAATATTGCCCCAGTATCCTATTGGTTGTCCGATCATATTAACGGAGGAAAGGAACATTTGAATTTTTCCGACTGGGAAAATTATTCCCTAAAGCAAAAAGATCATAAAATGGAGGAGCTGGTGGAAGAAATTTCTGAAGGTGAAATGCCATTAAAAGAATACAAATGGACTCATAAAAGCGCTGAACTAACCCAGGAACAGATTGATTCCATTGCTTCTTGGGCAAAAGCCACTAGGATTTTATTTCAATTAGGGAAGCGACCAAATTAGGTATTCCCTCAACGGCCGTTTTAGGAATTATGGTCAGGTTTTTTCTGCTTTTTTCGTTTATGGATGGTTTTGGGTCAATAAAGTAGATTGGAGTTTCTTCTCTCACAAAATCTATAAGACTTGCTGCAGGGTATACTTGCATAGATGTTCCAACAATAATTAAAATATCCGCCCTTGAAGTAATTGCTATGGCATCATCCAATAACGGTACAGCTTCTCCGAACCAAACAATATGTGGGCGTAATTGATAACCTTCCTGGCAAAAATCACCTATAACAATATCATCTTTCCATTCAATTGCATTAGCTTGAGTCCTAGTGCTCCGTACTTTTAATAATTCGCCATGTAAATGTAGTACTTGAGAACTTCCTCCGCGTTCGTGAAGATCATCCACATTTTGAGTGATTATATTAACATTAAAATTAGACTCTAATTCTACCAAAGCCTTATGGGCGGCATTAGGAGCCACCTTTAAGAGTTGCTTTCTTCTTTGATTATAAAAGTCTAGCACGAGACTAGGGTTTTCTTCAAATCCTTGAGGAGTGGCCACTTCCATAACATCGTGCCCTTCCCATAGACCATTGGCATCTCTAAAGGTTTTGAGTCCGCTTTCTGCACTAATTCCGGCACCGCTTAACACTACTATGTTTTTTACCACTTTTTGATTTTTCCTTAAAAATATACTTTTTCTTATCTTGGTTTGATGAAGGAAGATGAACTTTTATCTTATTTAGAGGATTTTGTTTCCGAAGAAAGGAGAAATCGTTTTATTTCTGTACTAAAAGAAAGGACCAAATTTATTACTGTGGCCATAGAAGATGTCTACCAAATGCATAATACAAGTGCAGTGGTGAGAAGTTGCGAATCTTTTGGTATTCAAGAAGCTCATTTGATAGAAGGTAGATTCGGCAAAAGATTGGACAAAAATATTGCAATGGGTTCGCAGCAATGGGTAGATATTTTTAGGTATGATACCTGCACGGAAGTTGTTGAACATTTAAGAAACGAAGGATATAAGATTATAGCTACCACACCCCATCATAATGCTACTCCACTTTCTGAGTTTTGTTTTGATTCTAAAATAGCGCTCTTTTTTGGAACGGAAAGAGAGGGTTTAAGTGATGAAGTCCTTACAAGTGCCGACTCATTTTTGAAAATACCCATGGTTGGTTTTACGGAGAGTCTAAATATTTCGGTTTCAGCGGCAATTATACTCCAGCATTTAACTTCAAAACTGAAGAAAAGTAAATTTGATTGGAAGCTTAAGCCGTCAGAAATATTGGAGAAACGCCTGGACTGGACCAAAACGTCCATTAAGAGTATCGAGGAAATTATGATAAGGTTTTACCAGACTAAATAGTTTTTTTACTACATTAGGTTTTCAACCAACTAATTGATAAACAAATGACTACGTTAATTTACATCTTAGTAGGAATTGCTACACTTGTAATTTTACTTGCACTCATTGCTCCCAAAACTTATAATGTCTTTAGAAGTATAGAAATAGACAGTCCAAAATCTACGGTTTTCCCACATCTTCGTTTTTTGAACAAACAACAGGAATGGTCGCCTTGGGCAAAAAAAGACCCGAATATGGAACGTAGGCTTACCGGAACTGATGGGGAAGTAGGAGCCATTAGCTATTGGAATGGAAACAAGGAAGTAGGGGAAGGTGAACAGGAGTTAACTAAAATAG
>JBARUM010000802.1:0-11069 GCA_049645725.1 Maribacter sp. | reverse complement strand
TATATACTGTTTACCGCCATAAAGGCAGACTTTATTTTAGCACAAACAATGGGTTTACTTATTTAGATGAAACTACGAATAAGGTTAAAGCAATAAAGGGTACGTATGGTCAAACAAATAATTTTTTTGAATTTAGAAATAGACTATACTCAGGAAGCAATGGTATGGGCTTTATAGAAATTAAAGAAAAAAGTTTTGAATACGTTAGGGAAAATGTCAACTATGATTTTAGGGCTGGCGTGTCAAGACAATCAAAGATCGATAGCAATAGAATTTTCATTGGACATCAACAGGGTTTGATGAGCTTTTATTTTAATGAAGACAAACAACAGTTTGAAGAAGAATCTGAAATAAATACTATTATCCCAGACGGAGGAGTGAGTCAAACCGATGACGGAAACCTTTGGTTTGGTACTAGGTCTGATTCTGAGGTTGTTAAAATAATACCCGCCTATACTGATGGCAAGCTTGATTTCGATAAATCAGAAGTAATTAACTATGGGGTAAGTGAGGGGTTGCCAGAATCAGATATAGGTATTTTCTTGGATGATGATAATCGAATTGGTGTTTTTGCATCAACCGTTGAAAAAACATTTGTTTTTGATGATAAGAGTAATCGATTTATAGAAGAAAAATTCTGGTTCGATTCCTATATCAATTGGCAAAACCCTGGTTCAAGAACGGAACGAACAAAGGACGATAAAGTTTGGTTTAATGCTGGTTCAGGTATTATGGTTGCTGAGAAAAATAGCAATGGAGAATATGTAGTAAATTCGGATGTTTTTAAGGAACTTAAAAAAACTCAGATTTATACCATATACCCAGAAGATACCAAAGAAGACGGATCTCGGGTAGTATGGCTTTCCGGACCTGACGGTGTTTTTAGGTACGAGGGAAAATTGGACAAACCAAACATTCCAGATTTTCACGTAGATGTCCGAAGTTTTACTATTGGTGGTGATTCTTTGGTTTATGCCGGTAATATAGATGCTCCGCAAAATTTAAAAATTCCTTTTAATGAAAATGCAGTTGCTGTCGGATATGCAGCACCCCTATATATCGGTCAAAAAGAAATACAATATAGCACTCAATTAATGGGACTGGATGATAAATGGTCGGAGTGGAGTTCTCAAACCTCTAGGGAGTATATTAATTTACCGGCGGGAGACTATGATTTTAGGGTTAAAGCGAAAAATATCTATGGTGATGTTTCTGATGAAGCTACAATAGTGTTCTCTATAATATCCCCCTGGTACAAAACTTGGTGGGCCTACACACTATATGCTTTGGGTATTTTAGGTTTCATCTATTTCTCTATAAAAGCGCGAACAAAGATTCTCTTAAACCAACAAAAGATATTAGAGGAAACTGTAGCGGAACGTACCAAAGAGGCCAATCAACGCTTGAATGAGCTGGCAACAGTAAATAAGGTGAGTAAAGCGTTAAATGATAAGTTGGAATTAAATGAACTCATTCAGTTGGTAGGTAAACAAATGAAGGAGGTTTTTAAATCTGATATTACCTACTTGGCCATTTTGGATGAGACAACCAATATGATTAATTTTCCTTACCAAGATGGCGACGATATGCCTCCTTTTAAATTGGGCGAAGGGCTGACCTCAAAAATCATTCAGACCGGAGAACCTTTATTAATAAATAAGGATACTGATATTGCGGCCGAGTATACCAAAAGTGGTATTCAACAAACCGGTAAGCAGGCAATTTCTTATCTGGGAGTACCTATTCCGGTTGAGGATACTGTGATAGGTGTTTTGAGCGTACAAAGTACACAACAGGAAAGCAGGTTTAACGAAGAGGATAAAAAACTTCTGAATACCATTGCCATTAATGTTGGCGTTGCCTTACATAATGCCGAGTTATTTGAAGAGGCCAAGGAAGCCAAGGCGAAAGCCGAGGATGCCAATGAAGCTAAAAGTGCTTTCCTTTCTACGGTAAGTCATGAATTGAGAACACCTCTGACTTCAGTTTTAGGTTTTGCCAAAATAATACGCAAAAGGTTGGAAGGTAAAATTTTCCCTGCTGTTACGGTGGATGACCAGAAAATTAAACGCACCATGAAGCAGGTAAGTGAAAACTTGAATGTTGTGGTTTCTGAGGGGGAACGCCTCACAAGTCTTATTAATGACGTACTGGACCTTGCCAAAATAGAATCTGGCAAGATGGAATGGAACATGCGTCCTGTTTTTCTGCAAGATGTTATCAACCGTGGTATTGCCGCTACATCATCCTTGTTTGAGGAAAAAGGGTTAAAGCTTAAGAAAAAGATACCGGAGGACTTGCCTATGGTCAAGGCAGATGAGGATAAATTAATCCAGGTAGTCATTAACCTGCTATCCAATGCTGTGAAGTTTACTAAAAAGGGTACGGTGAGTATTGAGGCATATCAAGAGAAAGGGCAGCTTATTTTTGAGGTACAGGATACTGGTATAGGAATAGCAGAGGGTGATCGTCATAAGATTTTTGAACGTTTTAGACAAGCCGGCGATACACTTACGGATAAGCCCCAGGGTACTGGTTTAGGCCTTCCTATATGCCGAGAAATCATAGAACATCACGGTGGGATTATTTGGATGAAAAGCGAATTTAACGTAGGTAGCACCTTCTTCTTTTCCATACCATTGTTGGGAGAGGCAGCGGAACAACAACCCATACAGTTAGATCGTATTCTTAAAAGTCTTAAAAAACAGATAAGCCACAGTTCCAAGAAGAAAGCGGATGGCAAGCCTACTATTTTAGTTGTGGACGATGATACGCCTATTAGGTCTCTTTTAAGACAAGAGCTTAGCGATACGGGATATAGGGTTCGCGAAGCTGCTAACGGTAAGGCCGCATTGGATATGGTGCGTTTGGAAAAGCCTGATCTTATCATACTGGACGTGATGATGCCGGAAATTAATGGCTTTGATGTCGCCGCTGTCTTAAAGAACGACCCAGCCACAATGGATATCCCTATTATTATTCTATCCATTGTTCAGGATAAAGAGCGTGGATTTAGAATTGGGGTGGACCGTTATTTGACAAAACCTATTGATACGGAAAAATTGTTTCATGAAGTAGATGAATTATTGGAACAGGGAGTTTCAAAAAAGAAGGTGTTAGTTGTTGACCAAGATGCTTCAGCGGTTAAAACATTAAGTGATGTGTTAAGTGCCCGTGGCTATAAAGTAGTAGAAGCAAATTCCGAAAATCTATTAGAAACCGCTAGCCAATCTCAACCAGATATTATAATGTTAAACTCTGTATACAATGGGGATAAGAACTTTATCAAGGACTTAAAGGTTCAAAAGGGGATGGAGAACGTTATGTTCTTCGTTTATGAATAGTGCCGATACCAAACCAAACTTTACAAAAGTACAATATGAAGAAAAAATTATTGATTGTTGATGATGAATCACATATAAGAATGTTAATTGAGCAAACCTTGGAGGATTTAGAAGATGAAGGGGTACAGCTTCTATTTGCCGAAAATGGAGAACAAGCACTTCAAATTATCCAAGAAGAAAAACCCAATTTGGTATTTCTAGACGTAATGATGCCAAAAATGAACGGGATGGAGGTCTGTCAAAAAGTAAAGAAAGAACTGAATCTGGCTGAGGTTTACATTATTTTGTTGACGGCAAAAGGTCAAGAAGTAGATCGCCAAAAAGGTCTAGATATGGGAGCGGATAGGTATATGACCAAACCATTTGATCCGGACGAAATGTTAGAAATTGCTACAGAAATACTTAGTGAGTAAACCAGGATGGGGGATAAGGATTATGATATTATAGCGAGAGCCCTGAAACAAGTACTACTCCGGGATAGGGACTCCATTGCATTCTTAAAAAAAATGGCTGAGGAGCACCAGGTAGATTTTTTTGTTGTGGACAATAATGAAAAAGTGCTATGGGGAACAAAGTCCAACCTGCCTTTTGAGTATAAATTGGAGCGGGATGGAAGTGTATTTGGAATATTAATATCAAACACCCCAAAGGGTGAGGATATAGCCAAATTGATTTCGATTTTGGCGAACAAAGAGTATGAGAAAAAGAAAATAGGTAAAGAAGTCTTAGGTCTGTATCGTGAAATAAATATGATATATGATTTGAGTGAAATGATTTCTGAGAAGATAGATGCCATTTCTATAGCGGAAATTGCACTCCAAGAAGCCTCCCAAATTATTAGTTCCACTCACGGTATGTTTCTCATGCATGAGCAAGAAGATGATAAGGTAATTATGTTAACTTCTTTTGGTACAAGTCCAGAAATGGAAAAAAATATAAATGATCAAAATGAGATTTTAAAAAGTCTAATTTTAAAAGGTAATGCAGCAATAGTTCCCGAGGAAAGAATAAAGATTAATCCAGCGTTACAGCACCTTAAAACTGTAATGTTCGCGCCTTTAAAAGTTAAGCATAGGACACTAGGGATAATAATCCTTGGCAATCAGGAAAATAAAGACTTCAGGGCGGCGGATTTAAAGTTGTTAACCACGATTGCCCTGCAATCGGCAACAGCGATAGAAAGTGCTCATTTGTATCAAAAAAACCTAAAAGAGGCTAGGGATAGGGAAGAGGCAATTAGGGAAATCCATGAAGTAAGTCAAAAATTCGTTCCCTCAGAGTTTCTGAAATCACTAGGAAAGGACAATATTACAGAAGTGTCACTTGGTGATTTGGTTGAAAGAGAGGTTACCGTGGTGTTTACGGATATACGCGGTTTTACAACGATTTCAGAAAGTGTTACTCCTGAACAGAACTTTCTGTTCATAAACTCTTTTAATAACAGAATGGGGCCGATTATTAGAAAGAACAATGGTTTTATTCTTCAGTATTTGGGCGATGGTTTTATGGCCTTGTTTCCCAAAGGCTCTCAAGATGCGGTTACGGCCTCAGTAGAAATGCACAAAGAACTTCAAGTCTATAATTCAGAAAGGTCCTTAAAAAAGAGGTTGCCCATTAAAGTAGGTATTGGTATGCAGAATGGGAAGTTGATTATGGGGGTTACCGGTGATGCGGAAAGATTGGATGCGGCCATAATTTCCGATACGGTGAATACTGCAGCTAGAATAGAAGGGCTCTCAAAACACTATAATACATCCATCCTATTAACGGAAGAATGTAAGAATAGTTTAACGGAACCCGACAATTTTAATTTAAGATATTTAGGGCCTGTTAAATTAAAAGGGAAGAAAAAGCCCATCAATTTATATGAGTGTATTAATGGCGATGAACTTTCCTTGTTTGATCATAAGTTAGAAACACTTCCTACTTTTGACAAGGCGATGAAACTTTTTTTCAATAAAGAATTCGCAATGGCTGCAGTTACTTTTCAAGGAATTTTTAAAATGAATACGAACGACCAAACGGCCAAATTGTTCCTAAATAAGTCAGCCCATCTAATCACTGAGGAAATTGAAGATAATTGGAGAGGCGTGGAGACCATGACTACTAAGTAATTGTTTTAAGAAAAAATTATCCGGAGTATTTAAGGTGATAATCCTATTTATTTCAAAAAATCACACTCTAAAAGAACTTTCTTTAAAATTATTTCTAAATTCAATTTTTACTTTATATTTGCATCCCGTTTTAGAACGGATATGCAGGCGTGGTGGAATTGGTAGACACGCTAGACTTAGGATCTAGTGCCGCAAGGTGTGAGAGTTCGAGTCTCTCCGCCTGTACAAAGGGAAAGCCGACTTTTAGGAGTCGGCTTTTTTTGTTTGGGTAAACCTAGTGAAATGTTTGCCTAAGTCATTATCTTAAAAGGATATAAGGCATTTTATGTCATCTAACAAGATAATATTTAAGATTAATATTGTTTACTTCACAACTATCTTAAAATCTAAAGACGTCAAGTGAAATATCACTTTAGATTTGTATACAAGTCAACCTTATCATCTTTTGAGGAAAGTAGATTAAATTCGTTAACTAATTTTATTGTGAAAATAAAATGATATTGAGATGGCCATTATTGGAAGTTTTATAAAAGGAATACTAGAGGTTACAGATAGGATTATAAGTGAGAAAAATCCGGTCGAGGAGCAGGAGGTGGTTTTAAAATCATTACTGGAAAAAGCTTCTACTACCAAATTTGGTAAAAAATACGATTTTGAGGCTATTTTAAATTCAGGAAATCCTCAAGTAAAATTTACTGAGCAGGTCCCTTTTTTTGACTATGATAGGATTAACAAGGAATTTTGGCAGCAACTACATGGGGAAGAAGTAGATGTTACATGGCCAGGAAATCCTGACTACTTTGCCTTAAGTTCTGGTACAACAGGTAAGACGAGTAAACGAATTCCTGTGACCGGCGATATGATTGAAGCAATTAGAAGGGCTGGAATAAAACAAGTTCTTGCATTGAACAACTTTGATTTATCCCCGGATTTTTTTGAAAAGGGAATCTTGATGCTGGGGAGTTCTACCGATCTAGTTGAAAAGGATGACCATCTAGAAGGTGAGATAAGTGGAATAAGTGCCAGTAACATACCTTCGTGGTTTCAAGGGTATTATAAACCTGGAAAAGAAATATCAAAGATTGATGATTGGGATGAACGTGTTGAGGAAATTGTGACCGAAGCGCCCAACTGGGATATAGGGGCTTTGAGCGGTATTCCATCATGGATAGAGCTGATGTTAAAAGAAGTAATTAAGCAACATAAGCTAAAAAATATTCATGAGATTTGGCCAAATCTAAAAGTCTATACTTCTGGAGGGGTAGCCTTTGGGCCTTATGAGAAAAGTTTTAACGCCTTAATGGGCAAGCCAGTTACCATAATAGATACTTATTTGGCATCCGAAGGGTTTATCGCTTTTCAAAACAGACCGGAAACAAGTGCTATGAAATTGGTTACTGATAATGGAATTTACTTTGAGTTTATTCCTTTTCTGCCCCAATACATAAAAAAAGATGGCTCCTTGTCCAAAGACGCGCCATCGTTATCGCTTTCGCAGGTAAAGGAAAATGAGGATTATGTGCTTGTAATTAGCACTGTGTCCGGAGCGTGGCGTTATATGATTGGGGACACCATTGAATTCACGGACACTTCCAAAGCGGAAATTAAAATTACGGGACGAACAAAATTTTTTCTCAATACGGTGGGTTCTCAGCTTTCTGTTAATAAGATGGATGATGCTGTCCAGAATCTAGAAACAAAATTCGATTTAAAAATACAGGAGTATACGCTTTGCGCCAAGAAATACGAAGACGGATTCTATCATACATGGTATCTTGGAACTAATGCCGATATTGATGAAGATAAAGTTTCTAAAGAATTAGATGATTTTTTGAAAGAAGCCAACAAGAACTATAAAGTTGCAAGATCAAAGGCACTCCAAGGGGTAAAAGTAAATCTGGTAAATCCAGAGGCGTTTTACGATTGGAACGATGAAAATAAAAAGAAAGGTGGTCAAGTAAAAATGGAACGGGTTATGGGTGCGGATAAATTTAAGGAATGGGAAGCCTTTGTAAACAAGAGCTAGGTCTTAGTTGGTTTCCAATGGTTTTGGCTTATCCCGCTCTTCTACTAATTGCATGATCTCTTCTGGTGATAAGTATAGTTCTTTAATACGGTCGGTATATTTTTTTGATAGTCCGGCCTTCGTAAGAATAAATTCTTTTGTGGCCAGAATATATTTCTCCATACCGTGGGCAATGGCAAAGGAATCTGCTCTACGCTCTGCTTTCTTAATGTAGTTCTTGGAGAATACATAACCTACTCCAAACCTTACAAGATTTAGTCCACTCCTGTACTTAAAGTCCATAATATGCCCAAGTTCATGGCCCAGCCATCCTATCATTATTTCGGAAGGCATATCCTTTGTATAATACATTGTGTCGGCAATTTTTATCTGTTCACTAATTAAAATTTTATACCTCCTCTTCCCTTTCCCTTTCAAAATATCACCGAATACTGGCTGCGCCTGCATAGTAGATTTCTTTATTTTATTTTTGAATTTAAACTCAATTGGTGTCTGTTGTAATTCAGGATAGTGGGACAGCGCAATTTTGGCCTCTTCTGCTATGGGTTCGGGTATTTGATGTTGTGCATTCAATGGCATAAAATAAAATGAGATTAAAAAAATGAAAAGTAATGTAGGCTTGATCAGGGACATTTTGGAACTAAAATAATTTATAACAAAGGACTGAAGAATTTTGCAAGACCTTCCATGAATTTAGTGAATAATGACCTTTTCTTGAATTTGGAATACTCCAACTGTATTTCTTTTTTACAGTGACCATTAAACATGGAAACTATATTGGAGGCAATCTTTTTGTCATAAATAATAACATTGGTCTCAAAATTATGTTCAAAACTTCGATAATCAAAATTACCCGAACCAACCGATGCAATTTCACCATCAATTATAATAACCTTACTATGTGAAAAGTCTGGCCTTAAATAGATATCCACACCTGCTTGCAATAGCTCTTCGAACCTTGAGAACATACTATATTTTGCCAAAAGGGAATCTGACTTTTTAGGTGTCAATAATTTTACATTTACCCCGCTTAAGGCAGCAATTCGTAATGCTTCTAACACAGGAGCTCCTGGTATAAAATAAGGATTGGCGATACAAACGGTTTCCTTTGCAAGATTTATCATAGCTAAATATTGTTGCATAATGGCCGGATATTTTGAATCCGGTCCACTAGAAATAACTTGTGCAACATTTTCGCCGCAGGCTTTAACTTTTGGAAAATACGAATCCTGCAGCATTAATTTCTCCTCGCTTGCAAAATGATAATCCTTAACAAATATGCGCTGTAGACTATTTACAACGGGACCTTCTAATTTTAAATGCAAATCTTCCCAAATACCCAAATCGGAGACTGGTTTTATATATTTGTCAGAAATATTAAAACCTCCCGTGAATCCAATTTCACCATCTACAATAACTATTTTTCTGTGATTTCTATAATTTAGGGTAAACAACAAATTTCCAAATTTTATCGGCATTGAAGAAAACGCCTTTACACCTATGTCCTTAAAACGTTTCTTGTTTTTTCCCTTCATGGACATGCTGCCCAGAGAATCGTACATCATCCGAATTTCTACACCTTCTTTGATCTTCTTTTTAAACAACTCATAAAATCGATTCAAAAGTTCTCCTTTTTCGATAATATAGTATTGAAGGTGAACAAATTTTTTAGCCTTTTCAATTGCCTCGAAAATAGCCTCAAAGGTCTCATAGCCGCTATTCAATAACGTTATAGTGTTGCCTTCGTACGGAGCAAAGTAACTGTTCTTCCTAATGAGCATCGCCATTTTATTCTCTCTGGGAGCCTTAAATTTATGCACGCTGTTTTCTCCGGTTTTAAGCTCCTTGTAGGTTTCCGAGTATAACCTTCTTTTCTCGGTTTGCTTTAATTTGAATAATTTGAATTTTCTTCTGTTTACACCGAACATATAATATAGAATGGGACCTGCAAAAGGAAGAGTAGATACTGCCAAGGTCCAGCTCACCATTTTGGTAGGACGGGAACCATAGAATATAATATTTATGATACTCCAAAGCGTTACTATAAAATAAGCTATCCAGAGAAAAGTTGTCATTTATCCGATTGTTCGATTATTCACAATATAAGATATTTTCACTGCTTAAGAAGAGATAAGTGTATTCGGAATACAATTGCTAGGAATAGAGCAAAGGTTCTTTTAGACTTAGAGTTAACTTGTGAAAAAAAACATGGGATCAATTGCGAAAGATAAAAATCAAATTACGTTGTTTTACAGTTCTAAAAATAGCTTGGGAAAGCAAATTGACGCTTATGTAGCCTCGTCTGAAAAGGCTACTTTAAGTGTTGATATCTCCAAAACAACGGTAACGGCTAAACAGTGGGCGGAGATTGCCGATGGCTTGGGAATTGAAATCAAAGGATTAATAGGAACGGATTACCCAGATTTTAAAAAAGAATATGGCAAAGGCCAAAAGGATTTGGAAGCTAATGATTGGTTAAAGATATTGGAGAACAATCCTCATCTGCTAAAACACCCCATTGCCATTAATGGAAGTGATTATTTAGTTTTAAAAACGGCTGCGTCGTTCAAAAAATATATGGAAAACGATAGCGAAGGCGTAAAATATTATGAATAAATTTTAGATTAGGCAGATATACGAAGAGAGCGGTTACATGTGATATTATATCCATAGTCATCATGTTACCAGTTATTTTCTTTCTTGGAGAACTTAGTGGTTATGAAGCAAGAATCTTTAATTAAAAACTCTATTGTTGGGATAAATACCTTGTGTATTACTAGAGCCTCCGCATCCTTGACCATATTGGATTTATTGTTGACTTTTTTAGGTATAAGTTCTAAGTCTAAATTGAAAAAAGACCATTCTAAGCACATTTTTAAAATAATCTGGTTAGATGCCTCAGTGTTTGTAGGCTCCTTAATTAGATTTCTTTTATTTGATTTACCCGTAACCGAATCTGCAAAATTTCCAAAAGTATGGTTTTCTGCACTTTATTACGTATCCCTGGCAAAATCGAGTATACTGAGTGCAGCACCTTTTGTGGTCATGTTTATGCCCTATAATACGTTGTGGAGTATAATTAAAATTGCAGGGCTGGGGCTAACGGACCATTCTCTTGTAGAATTGGATATAGAATCTGAATAAAAACAATTACTTAAAGAAGCAGCAAACATAGGAATGGCCAATTTTTTTCATCATAGAAAGTTTATTCTAATACTAATCCCGTTAGTATTTGTGCTCTTATATGTTACGCTGCAATGGAGAGCTAAAATTGTTGTAGAAAATTTTTTGGACAACAAAATTCCGAGTCATTTCGTAATTAATTATCAGAGTTTAAAGGTGGATTTTCTTCAAGGCGATATTCTATTTATTAGACCTGATATTAAAATTCTAAATCACAATGGAGGCTCCGCCGAAATTCTTATTGATATTAATCAAATATCTATTAAGGATATTTCTTATTGGAAATTACTATATCATAGAGAAATCAAGGTGCAAAACGTTGTTTTTGACGAACCTAAAGTTCTCGTTCATCAGAAAGAAAGGAAATCCCAAGTTGAAAATAAAACCATAAAACTGCTGAAG
>JBARUM010000801.1:0-1747 GCA_049645725.1 Maribacter sp. | reverse complement strand
TGTTCGCACGTTATACAAACGTTCATAAACTTTTACCCACGGGTTTGGTGAACAATGTTGAATTACTTGCTAAATATGCGTTCGGTGAAACGGTGACAAAAAGGTTGGAATTATATGAGAAGTATTTATCATTAAGGGATAAGTCATATATAGATTGGTGTATTCATCAAATGGTCAACTGGCAACAGAAGGACCATCTCAAAAACCTGGTCCATATTCATGGTGAAAAAGACACCGTATTTCCGGTCACCAATATTCAGGATTGCATTCAGGTCAAAAATGGTACCCATACCATGATAATTCATAGGGCTAAGTGGTTTAATGAACACCTGCCTGCAATTATTTTGGAATAAGAGTATTGTATTAATACCTTTGATAGGAAAGAACAAAAGCCCTTTATAAATATTCTTTTGTTGGTATCGCAAAAAGGGACATAAACTAAAAGAAAATATAAATGAAAACCATAAAAAATATATTAATGCTCTTAGGGGTATTATTTGTTATCAGTACGCTAGTTTTTGCAGTTCAAGGGAACGATTCTAAATTGGAAACCGTTGGAAAAATTATAAATGATAGTATAGAAAGGAATGTCGCAAAAGAATACCGGATTTCTCCAATTGATATTCCGGAAGATTTAAATTTTGCCGGTGAAATAGTCCCTCAGAAAGATCCTGAAATTATGGAACGAGTGGATAGGGAATTTTTAGTAAATACTTATTGGCAATCCAATGCGCTATTATTAATGAAAAGGGCAAATAAATATTTTCCCATAATAGAACCTATTTTAGCGAAAAATGGAATCCCAGATGATTTTAAATATTTGGCGGTAGCGGAAAGCGGTCTTACCAATGTTGTTTCGCCCGCCGGGGCAACGGGTTTTTGGCAAATCATGAGAGAAACAGGAAGAGAATACGGTCTAGAAGTTAATTCAAATGTAGACGAACGCTACCACCTAGAGAAATCAACAGAGGTGGCTTGTGAGTACCTAAATAAATGGAAATCAAAATATGGAAGTTGGACGCTAACCGCAGCCGCCTATAATGCCGGTCCTGGAGCAATAAATAAATACATGGGTATTCAGCAGGTAAATGATTATTATGATCTACTGTTGGGTGATGAAACTGGTCGCTATGTCTTTAGAATCATGGCCATAAAAGAAATATTATCCAATCCGGAGAAGTATGGATTTCAAATTGAAAAAAAAGATATGTATACTTCAGCACCAACATTCACCGTAGAAGTTGACCAGCCAGTTCTAAGTTTTGCCGATTTCGCACAAGAGTATGAAATCAATTATAAAATCTTAAAACGTCATAACCCTTGGTTGCGAGAACCCCACTTGAACAATAGTTCTAGAAAAAAATACACCATAGAAATTCCGAATAAAGGATATTACAAAGAGTCTAAGTAGGCTTTAGGTAATGGTCTCTGGTTAACACAGTGTTCTAGTTAATGAATATTAAAGTCTTCCTACTGTTTTAAGAATGGAATAGTTATATTCCTAAAAGTCTATTGATATTTATAATTGGAGTTTAGTAATACTTGGAATCGGTGTTATATGAAAAATAACTAAGACAAAAGAAAAACGATAAGTGAGATATTACCAGACTAGAAAGTAAATCTGAACAGATTTACAACATTGAAGATGATATTGATATTTAAGGTTTAATAGTTACTTGAGTTTTACTAACCATATTGATTTTAAATTTTTGATTAGCAAATAATATCAATTTTAAGAGCATTAATT
>JBARUM010000800.1:0-20382 GCA_049645725.1 Maribacter sp. | reverse complement strand
TTTAAAGTAATTATTGCCTTTAGTTGATGTCCTGTGAGGGAATGGGAGACCTTTGCGGTGTACCCTTCTATAATTCCAAAGTCTTCCATTTTCTTAACGCGTTCCGCAACGGCAGGAGCCGTAAGGCCAATACCTCTGCCGATATTAGCAAAAGATTCTCTGGCATTTTTTTGTAGCAACTGCAATATTTTCCAATTCAGTTCATCTATCTTTATATTCAAAGCTTTCTATTTAAAATAACATTGTTTCGAAAGTAAAATTAAAAAATATCTTTATATGCTAAAGTAAACTATTAATTTTCTGATGTAACTTTATAAAAAGAACTGCTAGAAAAGTAACAATGTCCAAAAGAAGTTTAAAACATATTCCTATTTATAGAAAAGCACTGGAACTCTGCGTCATGAGTAGGGAAATTGCATCCTATGTTTCATTCAATAAAGATTTATTAAGGCTCTATGAGTCTAACAGTCTTAGGGATATTATGGCAAATTCCCTTTTAACGGATACCATACTTATTCCTCAAAAAATTGCACAGACCGAATTTTCTGAGTCGAGCTCGGAACGTCTTAAAAATATTTCTTTCATAAACATTATGATCAGAAATATAAACTCCTACTGCTTAGGTCTTGAAAAGGATGGAGTAAAGGAAATAGAGTATTTAAATTTACTAAGAGCGGAGTTAAAAAGCTTTAAGAAGTATTACAAAAAATGGAAATCATCCCTAAGGTAATTACTTGTTAGCGCATTAAAATTTTTAAGCTTATTATTTTTCCATTTATTTCTATTCCATAAAATCTTACTTTTGATGGTTTAAATCTACACTTTGAAGACCATTATCGTAATAAACTGCCCAGACCAACCCGGTATCATAAGTACTGTAACCGGTTTTATCCATTCAGAACAAGGTAATGTCATTTATCTAGATCAGCATGTAGATAAATCCGCCAATGTGTTTTTCATGCGCCTTGAGAGTGAATTTGACCAAGCAAATTTTAATCTAACCAAATTCAAACAAATATTTAAAGAACAACTGGCGGTTCCATACCAAATGAGTTGGAACCTGCATGTGAATTACGTAAAGCCAAAAATGGCTTTATTCGTCTCAAAATATAATCACTGTTTATATGATTTATTAAGTAGATTCAAATCTGGAGAACTGCATGTAGAAATTCCCTTTATCTTAAGCAACCATATAGATTTAAAATATATAGCTGAGCAGTTTGAGATTCCTTTTTTTCATGTACCAGTTTCCAAAGAGACCAAGGAAAAATCTGAGCAAGAACAGTTAATTCTATTGAAACGTTATGACGTAGATTTTATAGTTTTAGCGCGTTACATGCAGATTATCGGTAGAAATCTCATAGAGGAATTTCCGAACAAGATAATTAATATACATCATTCCTTTTTACCTGCATTTGCAGGAGCAAAACCTTATCATGCAGCTTTTGAAAGAGGGGTGAAAATAATTGGGGCTACGAGTCATTATGTTACAGAAGAACTAGATGCAGGGCCTATTATTGAACAAGATGTGACAACTGTCTCCCATACACACTCCATCCCAGATTTTATTAGTAAGGGCAGGGATTTGGAAAAAATAGTACTATCCCGTGCGGTAAAATTACATGTGCTAAGAAAAACTATGGTCTACAACAATAAAACGGTAATTTTCTCGTAACCTAAAGTAAGAGAATTAGTCTCCAAAAACACTATAAATATGGCCAAAAGAATAAGTTTTATTTTAAGTATACTACTCGTATTCTCCTGTAATGAGCTCCAACAAGTAGTTAATCAGCTACCATCTGGGACAGTTCTTGGAAATGATGAAATTGCGAACGGACTAAGGGAGGCATTAGATAAGGGAGTGGACAAACAAGTAAGTAAACTTACACAGACTGATGGTTTCTATAAAAATGAGCTTGTAAAAATTTTATTACCAGAAGAATTACAAAAAGTAGATAAGACATTACGGGATATAGGACTGGATAATTTAGCTGATGAAGGATTGAAAGTTCTTAACCGTGCTGCTGAAGATGCAGTTTCTGAAGCGACACCAATATTCATTAATGCCATAAAGGGAATCTCATTTAACGATGCCAAATCCATTCTTTTGGGAGATGATAAAGCTGCAACAACATATTTAATGAAGGAAACTAAGACGCAATTATACAACAAGTTTAATCCTGTTATTAAAGCTTCGTTTGAAAAAGTGGGGGCGGATAAAATATGGAGTTCACTTGTAAACAGATATAATGCCATACCGTTAACCTCAAATGTAAATCCTGATTTAACGGACTATGTTGCACAACAAGCATTGAACGGAGTTTTTACTATGATCGCTATTGAGGAAAGAGAAATAAGGACAAAAGTTTCTTCCCGCTCTACAGATTTATTGCGTAAAGTATTCGCCTTACAAGATTAAAGCAGTTTTTTAACATTTATCACAATATATTCAATTATAACCCGTTAGAAATTTAAATACTATTTGTATAAAAATTTTGAGTTAGTAATTTTTGAGTTAGTTAGTTTAAAAAAACCGGTGGGAGCACCGGTTTTTTATTTGCAATTTTTCAAAAGAACCTTCTGCAAAACACTTCACGAAAGACCTTCCTTTTAATCGTTAACGATTTGATTTATAGGGGTAAATTATTATCGGGGTTTACTTTTTTAAGGTTTTCTTAAGATTTGATTTTAATTTAATGAGTAATTTAAGAGTACGCTAATTCATCAATCTGAACCAATGAGAAGCATAGGAATCTTCATCACATTCTTACTACTAAATTCCTTTTGTTATCCTAATAAATCTATAGGAATTATAGATAGTTTAAATATAGAGTCAAGAAATTCATCTGAATCCAATCTGGAAAAGGCAGATAATTTATTTGAAGAACGGAAATTTCCAGAGGCAATTGAAGCCTATAGAGTAGTATTGGAAGAGGCACCGGTCATAGAAGCACCAGTTTTAAAAAAAATGGCACAAAGTTATTCCGCCGTAAAAGATATAGATAATTGCATTAACTATATTGAAGCATATCTCTATGCCGATTTTAACACTGATATTTTAGCAGATTCTTGGTTCGATAATATCCGGAATACACCACAATTCGTAAATGTGTCAGAAAAATATGCTCCCAGATTTAGTATCTGGTCCTTCATGTATCTCTATGTGGCTTTAATTGGTTTTTACATTGCCATAATACTACACTTCAACAAAAAAGTTGATGGTATCGCAAAGATATTGGTAAGTACTTTCATTTTTATACACTCCTTCTTTATCCTTCATATCTGTCTTAATCTTACCAATTATCAGTACCAGTTTCCTCATTCGTATTTAATGTCCACCTGTTTTTCATTTTTATACGGGCCTCTACTGTATTTCTATTTTAAAAGGATAACACAAGAATATCAGTTTAAGAAGTTAGACCTTTTGCATCTTGTTCCAACATTTCTTTTCTTAATCTATATACTACCTACTTATGCCCTATCTGCCGAAGAAAAACTAGACCTAATGCTAGGGAGATCAGAAAATGGATTGAACCCCGGAGATTCTGCCAACATAACTATTATTGTAATTCTAAAACTAATTTCTCTACTGGTTTATGGATTCCTTATAAGAAAATTATACATGGCCTCCAAAAGAAAAAAAGAACGTTCAAACCTTCAAAATAAAATTTGGCAGCGCAATATATATCTAATACATATTGCCTACA
The DNA here is from genome assembly GCA_049645725.1 of Maribacter sp. Classification (GTDB taxonomy): domain Bacteria; phylum Bacteroidota; class Bacteroidia; order Flavobacteriales; family Flavobacteriaceae; genus Maribacter. The sequence goes on along the minus strand of JBARUM010000800.1, from coordinate 16,675 downwards.
TCATATGCTATGCTGGCTATGGAGTGTTAATTAGTAATAATGTAATGTCAGGTTTTTTATATCATTCCCAAATTATTTGCATGGCCTTTATGGTCATGTATATCGGTTATTGGGCAAATGTGCAACCAAGTGTTTTTAGTGGATGTGTGACTTTTGACAAACTATTCTTTAAATATGAAAAATCTGGATTAACACCTAGTCTATCCGTAGAACTTAAGGAAAACCTTATTGGGTTGTTTGATGCCGATAAAATATATAAAGAGAATGATATTAGTCTAGAAAAACTCGCAAAGAGACTAAACACAACGAGACATAATGCCTCACAAGTTATTAATGAACATTTTAATATGAACTTTCACGAACTTGTAAATAAATATAGGATTAATGAGGCTAAGCAAATATTCTCAGAGGATAATCAAAGAAACCTTAATATTATAGATGTGGCATACGAAGTTGGTTACAATAACAAGGTAACTTTTAATAAGGCCTTTAAAAAAGACACTCAAGTAACTCCCAGCGAGTACCAAAGAATATCCATAGAAGCATAACCATGACATGGTAAACGAAAAGTAATCATTTATCGGCTGCGTAAACGTTTATAAGCCTTTCCCAAGATTTCGAAGAGAGCATGTTATTTTGACATATTACATTTCTAGTGTAAAGCAGCTCTGAAAGAATACTTTTATTGGAAATTATATTTCTTATTCCTTAGAGTTTCGTTTGAATTAGTCATCAAACCGCTTCAGGGCTGCAATTTACATATCCTTTAATTTATATTAAAACCCACTCTTCAAAAATCATAAGTTCCATAAATTTTGCACTATTCTAGATTTTCTATAAGCTTCATTAAGCTCTCAAAAATTAATTTACATCAATATTATAATTTTATAAATATAACTTCCTATAGGTTATTTGTTACAAAAGGTAAGCCAGGCGTAAACTTTTGTCGGACAAGTAAACGTTTATAAGTCTTTCCTAACATTATGTTAAGAGCTTGTTTCTTTGGCTTGAATGACTAATGTAAAACAGCTCTTAAACAGTTATTGTCTTAAACAGTTTCTAAATACTTAATTCTAAAAAAGTATACACTTCATCATAGATGTTATAACTACTGGAGCCTGCCTTTACACATGAAGTTCAGAACTAACTCATTTAAATTTTAACATATGAAAAAAAAAAGAACTTGGCTGCTTATGCTCTTCCTAACTTGCATCTCCTGGACATATGCACAACAAAAAAAAATTACAGGAAATGTAACCGATAGTGATGGTATTCCCTTGCCTGGTGTAAATATTTTAGTAAAAGGAACCACTACAGGAACCCAAACAGATTTTGATGGTAATTATATAATAGAAGCTAATAATGATCAAACCTTGGTATTTTCTTATTTAGGCCAAAGAACAACTGAAAGAAGAATTGGCACATTATCTACAATAGATATTCAAATGCAAGAAGATGCCTCTCAATTAGAAGAAGTAATAGTTGTTGGGTACGGAACCCAAAGCAAAAGAAATCTTACGGATAACATTGCTAAACTTACCTCGGATGACATCAAAGAGGTGCAAAATCCAAACTTTCAAAATGCATTGGTCGGTAAAGCCGCCGGGGTACAAATCACGCAGACCAATGGTAAAGTTGAGGGAGGAATCAATATCAGGGTAAGGGGTGCTGCAAGTATAAGTGGCGACTCCCAACCTTTATACGTTGTGGACGGAATTCCGCTACTAGACCCGCTTAGCGATAATGACGTATTTCTTCCGGGAGCTGTCAATGATACTGGAAATGGCGCTCCAACAAATCCTTTGCTCACTTTAAGTGCGAATGAGATTGAATCCATAGATATTTTAAAGGATGCTTCTTCAGCTGCAATTTATGGAGCTAGAGGAGCTAACGGTGTAGTTATAATAACTACAAAAAGAGGAAAACAAGGAAAAGCAAGTTTCTCCGTAAATCTAGCACAAGGTTTCTCCCAACCCACAAACAGAAGGGAGTATTTAAATACAGCCGAATATATAGAACTATTTACGGAAGCAGGAAGGAACTCTCCATTTTTCTCTCCGGATGACGGACAAGCCTTTGTAGAAGCCAGATTTGACAGATATGCAGGTGATACCGATTGGAGAACTGGTGAGGTAGATACAGATTGGCAAGATGAATCGTTTCAAGATGGTTACCAAACAGATGCAGATTTTTCTGTTTCGGGAGCTGATGCCAAAACCTCTTATTTCTTTTCTGGAGCCTATAACAACTCTACCGGTATTGTAAGAGGCAATGAACTGGAAAAAGCTTCCGCAAGAATCAATTTAAGCCATCAGTTGACAGATAAATTCAAGGCAGGTATGAACTTGAGTTTTTCTAGAGCGGAAATAGACCGTATTTCAAATGATAATGCTTTTTCCACTCCGTTACAAGCTGTAGCACAGTCTCCTTTGGCTTTGACGCGTTTACCGGATGGCACTCCGAATTCCAACACACAGTACGGAAACTTTTTATTTGATTTGGATAACTCATTTTTTAAAACAATCATAAGAAGACTTACAGGAAAGGCATATGGCGAATATAAATTCACTGATTATCTAAAAATAAATTCAGATTTCGCTTACGATTTCTTTTCTCAAACCGAAGACGATTATGATGGTCTTAACGCCTTATTCCAATCCACAAGCGGACAGTCTACTGCAACGGATATTTATTCGGAGAACTATATTTTTAGTAATTATATAACTTTTGACAAGACCTTTAACGAGAACCATGACGTTAACTTTGTTTTAGGAACGGAGTTCAACAAAATAAACCGAAGAATAGGGAGTGTAACCAGTATTCTATTTCCAAGTGATGCCATACCAACTGTCAGCAGTGGGGCTGAAGTAATTGCAGGTACAGGAATACAAAGAAGAAGTACTTTTCTCTCTTATTTCGCAAGAGCCACCTATTCTTATGACAATAAGTATCTTTTTAAGGCCAGTGTCCGTCGAGATGGATCATCAAGATTTGGTAGCAATGTTAGATTTGGTACTTTTCCGGCATTCTCTGCAGGTTGGGTTCTTTCGGAAGAAAATTTCCTGAACAAATCAAAAACCCTATCCTTTTTAAAACTTAGGGCAAGTTGGGGGCAACTTGGTAATGCAGAAATTGGGGATTACCCTTCCAGATATTTATTCTCCAGTTTCTCTTACAACAAACAAGGTGGGCTAGCTCCTTTACAGCCTGGGAATAATGAACTTACTTGGGAAAAATCTACTCAAACCGATATTGGTGTGGAATTTGGCTTCTTTGATAGTACAATTTCTGGAGAAATTGATTACTACAATAAAGAGACGGACAACTTGCTCTTTGCGTTGCCGCTACCTAGAAGCGGAGGAGCCGCAACAGTAAACACCAATTCAGGTACGCTAGTCAACAAAGGTGTTGAATTTGTTTTAAATACCAGAAATGTGAGTACGGAGGACTTTACATGGACTACAAATTTTAATATCGCCAAAAACGAAAACGAAGTAACTGCGTTGGCAAATGATAATGCCGATGTAATTACTGGGCGTAATATATTAAGGGTAGGTGAAAACTTAAATTCTTTTTACATGATAGAATATGCCGGCGTAGACCCTGGAAATGGTGATGCGCTGTATTTTCTAAATACAGAAAATGCAGACGGCACATTGGACAGAGGCACTACGAACAACCCCAATGAGGCACAACGTATAGTAGCTGGGAACCCATATCCTGAGTGGACTGGTGGTATAACAAGTAACATCAATTATAAAAATCTAGATTTTACTTTTACTTTTCAAGGACAGTGGGGTGCCAGTATCTTTAACGATGCTGGGCGCTTTGAATCGGCAAATGGTGACTTTTTTGATAATCAAACAAGAGATCAGTTAAATAGATGGCAACGACCTGGCGATATAACAACTGTACCCCAAGCTAGATTATTTGCCGGTAATGGTACAGCGAGATCAACTCGTTATTTGGATAATGCTGATTTTATACGTTTACGAAATATCTCAATAGGGTATACCATACCGCAAAATGCCCTCAAGAGTTCGGGGCTTAGCAAAATTAGAGTATACGTTTCAGGATTAAATCTACTCACATTTACCGACTTTGAAGCAGGTTGGGATCCTGAATCTACCCTAGATGCAAATGGTCCGGCCCAACCAGGTATTGCCTTCTACTCCGCGCCTCCGGCTAAAACAGTGACCATTGGCCTAAATATTAACTTTTAAAAAAGGATGAAGATGAACATATATAAAAAAATAGTCATTGCATTTTTAGTCTTTGCTACTTTTTCTTGTGAAAGTGAGCTTGAATTTGACCCAACGGATAATTTAGCGGGTGAAAGTGCTCTTTCGACCGAAGAAAATATTGCAAGTGTATTGGTAGGTGTGTATGAAGAATTAGGCCAAGATGACTCTTATGGTGGGCAACTACAGATATTGGTGGATTTATTGGGAAATACTGACCAAGTAGTTTGGAACGGAACTTTTGTGGAACCTAGGCAAGCTTTTTCCAAAACTTTTTTAGTGGATAATATTTGGGTACGGGATGTTTGGGGAAACGCTTATGAAGGAATCAATCAAGTCAATTTGATTTTGGAACGCCTTGACCTTATTACCAGTAGTCCCGAAGAAAGAGATCGAATCGAGGGTGAGGCAAGATTTTTAAGAGCTTTGACCTATTTTGATCTAGTACGTAGTTTTTCCCTACCCTATGAGTTTGGAGAAGCAAATAATCAGCCAGGAGTTCCTTTAAGGACCTCGGGAATTATAGATTATTTAGTTCCTTTAGACGCTGCTAGAAACACCGTGCAAGAAGTATATGAATTGGTATTGACAGACGCCAACAGAGCCTATGAAATTTTACCGGAGACCAATGGCTTTCATGCAGATAGGTATGCCGCCCAGGCACTTTTAGCCAGAATTTATTTTCAACAAGGCGATTATACCAATGCAAGAGATGCGGCGAATGATGTCCTGTTGAATAGTGGACACACACTAGCTGATGAGTTTAGACAGGCTTTTAACAATGATACCGATGGCATCGAGGATATTTTTGCTTTCCAGGTTACGAGCCAAACAGGATTTAACGATCTGGTCGTTCATTACGCATCTGAGGCAGATGGTGGTAGAGGAGAGGATATTTCAATTGAAGATGCTTATCTTGCCTTGTTTGATGACCCTAATGATGTAAGAGGAGGTTTTACCTATATAAACCCTGCGAACGGTAGTAGGCTTACATTAAAGTACACCAATCAATTTGGTAACATTCCCACGCTTAGAATAGCAGAAATGCATCTTATAAGGCTCGAAAGCAATTTTAGGGAAGGCACAGCTGTTGGTTTAGATCCATTAATCGAGATTAACGCGCTAAGAGCTCGTTCTTTAGCAGCACCTTTAAACGGACCACTTACCGAAGAACTAATTTTCAATGAAAGACAATTAGAACTCGCTTTTGAGGGTTTCTTGATACATGATATCAAAAGAGTGAAGGGAAACGTGAATGCTTTACCCTACAATGACCCTTTATTGGTATTCCCAATTCCACAATCGGAAATGGACACCAATACCTTGATGATGCAAAACCCAGGATACGGGAACTAACTCAAAAATTGATATAATTAAAAGATCCGCAGGTGCGGGTCTTTTATATTTTGTTCATCAGTAATAGGCTTTGTTTTTCATAAAACCACATATGATTAGGTAAAAAAAAAGTAAAAATTCATCGGAAAAGGAAATGTTTATAGGTGTTACCCGTTATAAGTACGTTAGAGTGTTTATTTGAAGAAATAATCTCAATCAATAGTAATTATGAAGCAGCTCTGGGACATCCTTCAAAAAAGAATTTCTGTCTTATTTTTTAGAGTGGTTATTTGAATTAGCTATCAATACCATCCTAGAGCTGCATTTACTAAGTTTTTTCTACTCCGACTTTTTAGATAAACCATCAAAACAAAAGAAATAACATTTATTTCTCCGTTAGCACTTACTACAATTGACATACTCTTCGACTTTAATTATTAACCCAAGTGATTCTAACGATTTTTGTAGCACCGTTCCTTTTCACAAAGGGTTCAGAAAATCGCAATACATTATCTTCTTTCCATACCAACTAAATAACCAATAACCATTTTGTTGAAAAGTTGGGGCTGCTCTATATTCACGACATGCCCACAATCCTCAATAATAAATAAATGAGAATTGTTATGGGAGTTGGCAATTTTTCTGATTGTCGGTAAAAAAAGGTAATCTTCTTCACCCATAACATATAACGTTGGGATTTTAATATCTGCGGATCTAAAGAAGCGAAGTAATGGGTTTATCTCCGAAGTAAGCTTAAACCATCGGATAAATTCTTTTTGATACAATTTTTTTGCCTCACGAACAAAAAGTAAACGAGATTCCCTGTGATTCTTATTTGGCATTATGACAAAAGCAAAAAACTTATAAAGCCATATATAGGGTACAACAGATTTGAAAACTACACCTAGGCGCATCAAGATTTGAGACCTTAAGTTAAGCTTCATAATGGCACCTCCCATAATCATACTTTCCACTCTATGAGGATATTTTTCAGCTAAGTTTCTAATTAAAATGGTTCCTAAATAAATCACTATAAAGTGGGACTTTCCAATATGCTCATAATCAACTACTTCTAAAATATCGTTTGTGATAGAATCAAACGTATATTGATTGTTAAAAGCGTCTTTTAAATTGGGTTTGGAATCTCCATGACCTCTGAGATCCAAAAGAAGTATGTTGAAATGGTTCCGGAATTCCCTTACCTGTTTATACCAAATAGAGGAACTGCCTCCGGCACCATGTACAAAGGTCACCCAGGTCTTAGAACTGTCATGTGTATATTTGGTATAGTTTAGCAAAGTTTTTTGATTCCTCCGAAAAGGCTTAAGGTACAATGTATTGATTCTTTTCTAAATCTCAATTGTTTAAGAAAAAAATAACATACGTCTACTTCATATTTTATGGAATACCTAGTGTTTATCATAAAAAAAAGTCAAATTACCTGATTTTTAGTTGTATTACTATCAGCACGAACATCCAAAACCTGGTTTAGCACGTATATTTGTAAGAACAGATATATAACTATGGAAAAGCAATATTGTAAAGTAGGTTCAGTAAAGTCGATAGCAGCAAATGCTGATACAATCACTATGTTAGAATACCAATATCAAAACTTTTTGGATAAAGCAACCAACATGCAATATTCAGACACAAGACTTGGTGAATTCTTTGAGCAAAAAGCAGAAAAATTAAAGAGATTATTGGAGGGATTGGTATAGATCAAACCAACTTTTCCAACTCTGTGGCCATAAGAACTTGAAGATTATAAGCCTTTTCTTGTGCTTTTGACGCATAATCAATTCCGCTAGAGGCATATATTATTCCTCTTGATGAATTTACCAATAATCCAATATTAGCGTTAAGACCATATTTGCAAACATCTTGAAGGTTTCCTCCTTGCGCACCTACACCTGGCACCAATAAAAAATTATCTGGGATAATTTTCCTTATTTCCTTCAAATATTCCGCTTTTGTAGCCCCAACAACATACATTAAATTCTCAGAGCCGACATAACTGAGAGATGTCTTAAGGACTTCCTTATAAAGTTCTATACCCCCTATTTTCTTAGTTTGAAAATCATAGGCCCCTGCGTTTGATGTAAGTGCCAGCAAAATCGTATGCTTGTTCTTAAAAGCTAAAAATGGCTCAACGGAATCTTTGCCCATATACGGAGCTACAGTAATAGAATCAAAATTTAAATCTTCAAAGAAAGCCTTGGCGTATCTGGTAGAGGTATTTCCTATATCGCCACGTTTGGCATCAGCTATAGTGAAAACTTCAGGATAATTGCTATTCAGGTAGTGTATAGTCTTTTCCAAAGCCATCCATCCCTTTACACCATGGGCTTCATAAAAAGCAATATTAGGCTTATAGGCTACACAAAGATGATGTGTCGCATCAATAATACCCTTGTTAAAAGAAAAAATTGAATCTTCTTCATGTAATAGATGCTTTGGAATCCTATCTAAATCGGTATCCAAGCCAATACATAGGAAGGACTTTTTCTTTTTAATTTGAACTATTAATTCCTGAGTGGTCATTTAAGCTTTGTAGTTTGTACGATACCTAGAAAATTTCAGAGGCTTCTTTTAATTTCTCGGTGTTTTCTACCAAACTTAGCTCGTCTATAATTCTTTGAATATCCCCATCAATAATATTTGACAAATCATATAATGTAAGACCTATGCGGTGGTCCGTTACCCTTCCTTGCGGGTAATTATAGGTTCGGATTTTGGCTGAGCGGTCTCCGCTACTTACCTGTGAATTTCGTTTTGCAGCATCCTCCTCTTGCTTTTTGGCCAATTCCATATCATAAAGTCTAGAACGTAAAACCTTAAAGGCCTTGTCCTTATTCTTATGCTGCGATTTCTGATCTTGACATTGCGCTACCAGACCAGTGGGTATATGTGTTAATCGCACAGCGGAATAGGTAGTGTTTACAGACTGTCCTCCTGGACCGGACGAGCAGAAAAAATCTATCCGAACATCTTTAGGGTCTATTTGAACATCAAAATCCTCTGCTTCTGGCAGTACCATAACCGTTGCGGCACTGGTGTGTACCCTACCCTGGGTTTCCGTTTGAGGAACACGTTGAACACGGTGCACACCTGCTTCAAATTTTAAAGTACCATAAACATCTGCTCCAGTAACTTCAAATTGAATTTCTTTATAACCACCACTAGTCCCTTCGCTTAAATCTATAACATTGGTTTTCCAACCCTTGCTCTCGCAATACTTTGTGTACATTCTGAACAAATCACCAGCAAAAATACTTGCTTCGTCACCACCGGTACCTGCTCTAATTTCCACGACAACATCTTTGGCATCCTCTGGATCTTTAGGGATTAACATGAATTTAATTTCTTCCTCTAAAATAGGCAGTCGAGTTTTGGCCTCCTCCAATTGCATTTTTGCCATTTCAAGCATTTCCGTATCACTGCCGTCCGCTATTATTTCTTCTGCTTCAGAAATATTATTGGTTAACTCAATATATTCTTCCCGTTTAGCAACAAGCGCTTTAAGGTCGCTATATTCCTTGGTCAACCCCACATAACGCTTCTGGTCCGATATAATATCCGGTTGAATGATAAGGTCTGAAACCTCATCAAAACGTTGTTTTACAATGTTTAACTTATCTATCATTTACTTGCTTCACTTGTAATGCGAATTTACGATAAATTTGTACATTTAAAGAGGCGAGCCTTTGCGATAAATTAATAGTTTTACTCTGAAAAAAATTAAAATAGTCTTCGGTTTTTATCTCCGGTTTTTTGTCATTTCCTCATTGATAACCGTTTTTATGCTTTTTGGTAAGGTTCCATTACCAATTCTTATAACAATAAAGTTGTTCCTTTTTACACTACTATACCTCTGTTATTTCGAAATAAGACTTAAACAAAAGCTAGCATACTATCAAAATTTTTCCATTTCACAAGTTCACCTTTTTACAAGTTGCTTTATTATCGATATAATTTTCTCTTCAATCTTATTTTATCTAGTCCATTTATTATGAAGTTGGAAATTGACAACATAGAGCTAAGTTTTGATTCCAAGAAAATATTGTCCGGCATATATTTAGGTGCCGAAACAGGTAAGATAACAGGGATATTAGGTAGAAACGGATGTGGAAAAACTTCCTTGTTAAAAATATTATTTGGGAGTCTTACCCCAAAATACGGTAATGTACGTTTAGATGGAATTCACCAAAAAAGGAAATTATTTAAAACTGGAAGAGTAGCATATCTACCACAGCATCAACTATTACCTAGCTATCTTTCGCTAAAGGAAGCGTTTAAATTCTTTGATGTTAATTGGTTTTCTTTCGTTGAAATTTTCACTTCTTTCAAAATTTATGAGAGACAAAAGGTGAAAAATCTATCTACCGGCGAACTAAGGGTAATCGAAACTTATCTAATTTTAAATTCCAATAGAGAAATTATTTTGCTAGATGAGCCTTTTTCATTTATTGCCCCCATTTATATTGGACGGCTAAAAACTATGCTTGTTAAAAAGAAAACTAATAGCGTTATTATCCTAACCGATCATTACTATAATGACATCCTAGAAGTTAGTGATACCATTTATTTTATTAAAAATGGTTACTCAAAAATCATCAGTTCCAAAAACGAACTGGAAAATGAAGGTTACTTGGTTACAATGCACTAATCCGCCACGAAGGTTGTACCCAAGGTAAAAATAAAAGCGTTTAAACCATCACTCCTATCATATCTGTTTAACCGAAGATCAATAGTTTTTAGACCAAACATAAAAACCTTAGCTGTAGTGAAAATATCCTTGTACCGCGCCCCTATCCCAAACTGGTTGGCGCTATATCCTGATAAATCGTAATCGGAAGTATAAAAATCTAAACTGGAAAGCGCACCTTCTTTTGGATAAAAATAATCAGCAGCCGTTTGTGTATAGTACCGGTAGCTTGGATAAATGGTGAAAGCATCGCTGATTTTAATTGGAATTTCCAAACTTGCGGTATGCGAATTTACACCCCAGTCATCTGCATAAAACCTATAATAGGACCTAATAACGAATCTATCACCTAAGAAATAGTTTAAACGAGCTCCAACAGGTATTTTAAAACGAGTATCTGGAAGCTGCTCCACATCATCGGCCAATTGAAACTCTTCGATAAAAAAATCAGAAACATCACCAAAATAAACTCTTTGGAAGGGTGTGCTTAATAAGCCTTGCTGCGCTACTAAATCTAGAAATACAGATCCCTGTAACCTTTTGGTCAGTATTTGAGATGCTGAAAATGAAACAGCATAAGAGTTTCTTGTTTCTTTTTCAAAACTTGTAAATCCAGAACTATAAACCCCAGTTCCGGATATCCTAGAGTCCGAAAAACCATTTCTAAGTTCTATAGGGTATTGTGGATTCCATTTATCCAAGAAAACATTGGCACTGATTCCTATTTCCGTATTTTTCTCATTGAACAAGTGACTATACCCACCCCCGAAACCAACCGAGAAATAATCATATTCGGATGATATATATGCATTGGCACTTAGGATAGAATTGCGGTCTTCCGAACTGTGTTGATACGAAGGATTGAAATAAGCTAGGACATCCTGTCTAGATGCTCCGGAAGATGCACTAAATGGACTTGTGTTGTTCTCCGGATCACCATCTAAAGGATTAACGTTACTAGAGGATGCGGAAGTGTAAGCGGATATCCCTGCATCAACAGTTAGAACATCATTTGGGTTTATTGGGATTTTAACCACAATACTGGAGGTAGCATCAGTTAACTCCTCTGTGCCTTCTCCTCCGGTCACCGCAGCATTCCTGCCATCTTGCCCATAGTAACTAAAAAGCAAATTGATTTCCGTAGCCTCTAAAACTCTACTCTTATAGGTTGTGTTTTCTTGGGAAAACCCCGTAAAAGTTATTAGAAAAAATATTGATGTAAAGTATAATTTCAATGGTAGGTTATTTGTTACAATATCCTAAGGTTTTTATTTCACTTAAATCCAATATTTCAAGTTATAGTTTTAGCGCCAATTCAACTAGGTTCTTTTGAGCATGAACGAAAGACTCAGGATAAGTTCTATTACGACCGGATATTTCGCTATAATCTCCCTTATTTCAACATCCGTACGTTCGTCCAAAAGACTCTTCGACGAGCCTGTCTTGAGGGCAGCCGAAAGGCTCAGGGTAAATTCAATTAACAAAGTTCTATTTAGAACTTTGGGTTTCATTTAATTACAACCACAACCACCGCCTGTTTTGCCGCCATTTGCTCCTGCGGATCCCTCTCTGTAAATTTGAAAATTAGTTTCAAAACGTTCTGGTCCCTTTGCGGACAATAGCATTTCATCATCGTTCAAATAGACCTTTTCATATTCTTTAACGGCAACACAAGAAGTACATAAAGTTAAAAAAACAAACAGGACAAACAGTTTTTTCATAGTTTGAATTTAAGGATTATTGTCGAATAGTATCCCGGTACTTTTGTGAATCTTGTTGTTTTCATCAACTATAATTACTTCTGTTCCGCCCAGTTGATTTATTAAAGACAACCCGGCATTAGTCCCCATAATAAAAATTGCCGTGGCCAATGCATCACAAAGCTCAGCACTTTTTGCAAATACAGACACACTGTTTATTCCAGATGAGGGATATCCATTTCTTGGGTCAATTATATGAGTATACTTTTTTCCATTGATAATTACGTATTTCTCATAATTCCCGGAAGTGGCGACTGAGGATTCTAGTATAGGTAACCAGGAAAAGATTTTATCCTTGCTCAAAGGATTAGCAATTCCTATCAACCATTTTTCTCCACTTGCCTTAGTTCCCCAAGTAGTTAGGTCTCCCGCTGCATTAATGATTCCAGCAACTACCTGCTTGGACACCAATAACTCCTTGGCCTTATCTGCTGCATAACCCTTGCCTATAGCTCCAAAAGATATCTTCATTCCTGGTTCTTTTAAGAAAACCGTATTTTCCTTACCATTCAGGATAATCTTGTTATACCCAACTTTTGATACAGAGCGGGCTATTTCGTCACGTGTAGGCATTGATGCCATGGAACCATCAAACTTCCATATATTATCCATTGAGGAATAGGATATGTCAAAGGCACCATCCGTAATTTCTGATATCTGTTTTGCCCGTTCAATTAGCTTAAAAAGTTCTAGGCTTACTTTGACTGGTTTTTTACCAGCGTTTCTATTAATTAAAGAAGTTTCGGACGAATCATCCCAAGAAGAAATCATTTTTTCAATTCTTCTAATTTCCCCAACAGCCTCTTGAATATTAATATAACCCAGGTCTTCATCTACTGAAACTACGGTAATATCAAAACGGCTGCCCATAAGTTTGAGGGTCTTTTTTACCGTAACGTAGTTTTTGTCTTGGCAAAAGACTGTAGTAGTCCAAAGCAATATAAAAGAGAGGACTAAGGCTTTCACTTTAAAACTGATTTTAAATATGAAATATAGTCTTCAACGGGTTGGTTTTCATAGCCAAAACTACCAAGTACGTTCTCCTGCCCGTCCAATAGGATAGCTAATGGAAAATAGCCCTTAGGATTAAACTTCTCGGCTAGGCTCTTATTGAATTCCGTAATTTCCGGTCCCAGTCTGTTAATTTTTTTTCTCGTAAAATCTGCCTTATAAAGAATTAAGTTCTCACCAGCGTATTTAATAAATTCTGAACTTTGAAAAATATACCTATCCAACTTAATACATGGTGCGCACCAATCAGATCCCGCAAATACTAAAAGTAGTGCCCCTTCAGAGTTATCAGCCTTAGACTTGGCAATTTCATAACTTTCCTCCCACTTTTGCGAAAAGGCAAGACAGGAGGTTAAGAGCGCTAATATGAGGAACTTTTTTTTCAAGATTTAAGACTTAGAACTAAAATTTGATTATTCAAAAACACGAAGCAAATCCCCAGTCAACTCCGTATTGTAAATTTTAAGAGGCTTTGCCGTACTATTTGGTATGGTATTCAAAGGTGAACCGTCCTGATCAAAACGTGAACCATGGACATCGCAAAAAAAGATTCCTCCTTCTTGCGGAATAAACCTAACCTGATCGTAATTTTGATGACTACAGACCTGAGTAGCCGCAACAAACTCCCCTTCCAGATTTTTAACAACAACCACCAAGTTCTTAAGTATAAAACCGCCGTTGTTGGCAAGTTTGGACCCTTCCGCAGAAGCTAAATCCACTGTAAAATCTATACCAGTTGGTTGTTCAACAAGATTACCATCTACAGCATCATCTTTACCACAACCGCCCAAACATGGAAATGTAATGGCAAATGCGGCTCCAGCTCCTAAACTTCTTAAAAACTCTTTTCTTTCCATAACAATATATTTATAATAAAGAACGGAGTATTAGACCTATTCGTATACCCTAGTACACAAACGTTCCATAGTGACTGATGATAGTGAGTTTTTTTGAATCGGCTTTTTCAACCCTTCCAATAATCTGAGCATCAACGCCAAAGCTCTGTGAAATACCAATCAAATCCTGTGCTACCACTGGATTAACATAAATTTCCAAGCGATGTCCACAGTTAAATACTTGGTACATTTCCTTCCAATCTGTACCTGATTGCTCTTGTATTAACTTGAAAAGTGGTGGAACGTCAAAAAGATTGTCCTTTATGATGTGAAGATTTTCTACGAAATGAAGAATCTTGGTCTGAGCTCCGCCACTGCAGTGAATCATACCATGAATATCTTCGCTTTTATATTTGGAAAGTACCTGCTTTATGATTGGCGCATAGGTTCTTGTTGGCGAAAGTACTAGTTTTCCTGCATTCAATGGCGAATCCTCAACTGGGTCCGTTAGTTTTGTGTTCCCAGAATACACCAAATTCGACGGAACTTCGGGGTCAAAACTTTCTGGAAATTTATCTGCTAGGTACTTGGAAAAAACATCATGTCTAGCTGAGGTTAAACCATTGCTCCCCATTCCCCCATTATACTCGTCTTCATAAGTTGCTTTACCAAATGAGGACAGTCCTACGATCAGGTCTCCGTCTTGGATATTTGCATTATCAATTACCTGGCTTCTTTTAAGTCTTGCAGTAACCGTAGAGTCTACAATTATAGTTCTTACCAAATCACCAACATCCGCAGTTTCCCCTCCTGTAGAATGAATGGTAATTCCATGCTTTTTTAAATCTGCTATCAACTCTTCTGTCCCATTAATTATAGCCGAAAGCACCTCTCCGGGAATCTTATTTTTATTTCTTCCAATAGTTGATGAAAGCATAATATTATCTGTGGCTCCAACACAGATCAAATCATCGATGTTCATAATGAGGGCGTCTTGCGCTATACCCTTCCAAACCGAAATATCCCCGGTTTCCTTCCAATACATGTATGCCAGCGAAGACTTTGTGCCTGCGCCATCAGCATGCATTACCAAGCAATAATCCTCTTCTCCCGTTAAATAATCTGGGACAATTTTACAGAAAGCCTTTGGGAATAGGCCTTTATCTATATTTTTAATAGCGCTATGCACATCTTCTTTAGATGCGGAGACACCTCTTTGCTTATAACGTTCACTAGTGGATGAGGACATGTTATTTATTTAGGACAAAAATAGAAGAATCCCTAAAACACCCTGTTACTTGCAGATTGATATTACAATTATTTTATGAACAATAGCTCTCTGTATTTGGTTAAAGGCCAAAGTTGGTCATCAATCAATTTTTCAAGCTTATCACAATAAGAACGTATATCATTAAAATAGGGTCTTACGTTATTACAGTAAGCTTGTGCCTTCTTTTTACTATCTGCAATGGTATTGGCCTTTTTACGTGCATTGGTCATGGCGTCGGTCATTTTTTTAAGAGCGACAAGGTGCTCGGCTATCTCCTCTATCATCGTTAATTGTCCCTCCGAGAAATTTTTATGGGCAGCTCCATAAATATCCTTAAGACCAGATACGTTAGCTATCAATTTACTTTGATACTCCACCGCTGCGGGTATGATGTAATTGTACACTAACTCATTATATACCCTACCTTCTATTTGCAAGTGTAGTATATAGGCCTCCAGTTCTACTTTTTGTCTAGCCACAATTTCAACCTCACTCAACACCTTCATCTCCTTTAAGAGTGAAAGACTTTCCTTAGAAGTTAAAATATTAAGGGCATCAGGAGTGTTTCTGTTATGGCTTAATTTTCTTCTTTTTGCTTCATTCTCCCATTCATTACTATATCCGTCACCATCAAATCGTATTCTTTTTGAGGTTTTGATATACTCTCGCAAGACGTTAAAAATAGCCTCATCTTTTTTAAGGTTCTTTTTATCAATTAGGATATCTACCTCCTTTTTAAAATCCTTCAGTTGTTTGGCTACTATGGTGTTGAGAATTGTCATTGGCTTGGCACAATTAGTCTTTGCCCCTACGCCCCTCATTTCAAATTTATTACCTGTGAAAGCAAATGGTGAAGTCCTATTCCTATCCGTATTATCCAATAAGATTTCAGGTATTTTCCCCACTACGTTTAATTTCAGCTCTGTTTTTTCCTCCGGAGATAATTTACCTTTTGAAACACCTTCTAATTCATCTAAAACCCCACTTAACTGGCTACCTACGAAAATGGAAAATATAGCCGGTGGCGCTTCGTTTGCACCTAATCTATGATCATTACTAGCAGAAGCTATGGACGAACGTAATAGTTCCTCATAAGTATCCACAGCTTTTATTGTATTTATAAAAAATGTCAAAAACTGTAAATTCTTCATTGGCGTAGACCCCGGACTTAGCAGATTAATTCCAGTATCTGTTGCCAAAGACCAATTGTTATGTTTGCCTGATCCGTTTATTCCCTCAAAGGGCTTTTCATGGAACAGAACCTTAAAAGCATGTTTATCAGCAATCTTATCCATAACGTCCATCAACAGGAGATTATGGTCTACGGCCAAATTAGCTTCTTCAAATACGGGGGCCAATTCAAATTGATTGGGCGCAACTTCATTGTGCCTAGTTTTAACCGGTATTCCCAACTTGGTACACTCCTTTTCCAAATCACTCATAAAGCTCAGTACACGACTAGGAATTACACCAAAGTAATGGTCGTCCAATTGTTGCCCTTTTGCAGCCACATTGCC
>JBARUM010000799.1:0-2538 GCA_049645725.1 Maribacter sp. | reverse complement strand
CTCTCGGATAGGAACAGGACATGCACCCAAGGATCCGTTATTAAAATAATGTAAACCTTCCGCAAATCTAAACTGTGACGAAACCTTTTCCCAATAGATTTCCGTAGTATCCGCTCCACTTTCTTTTAAATCGTTGATTATCAAATTTATGGGCTCAGCACTTTGCGTCCAGCCTTGTATTGGAAATGCTAGACTTCCTGCTACACCAACACCTATGTTTTTGAGAAATTTTCTTCGGTTTTCTTGCATGATTTAAAGATAGGGATTTAGCCTCGGTTTGTATTCAACTCCAGTTTCGTTTTGATAAGATTGGAACGCCCTTTGGCAATAAGACTTGTCTTATCTGAATTCCATACCAAACATTCCGCGTTTATGATTTGATTTCCCTTTTTCACGATATTGGTCTGGGCAATTATGGTGTCACCGGCCTTGACCGATTTAAAATAGTCTACACCTAAATTTACGGTGGTGTAAGCGTGTGTATTATCCAAAGAATATACCGCAGCTCCTATAGCATCGTCTATAATGGCTGCCGTGATCCCTCCATGTAGAATATGCATTGGGTTGGTCATTTCCTCTCTAATTATATGAGAAAATTCAAGTTGACCCACTTCTGCACTTAAAATTGTAGGGTTTAACCATTGCATTAAAGGCGAAATGGAATCCTTGGAATCCTTCCCGATCTTTGATTTAAAAAAATTAATAATCTTATTCATAGTTTTCGATTCGGGAATATATTAATTGGTGTTATCCGTATTCTTTATGAGCTGAATATAAAACTGGATAGCGTCGTAAAAATCCGATACGGCTAGTCGCTCGTTTAAACCGTGAAAGGATTTTTTGGTATTATTATTTAGGTGTATGGGCGAAAACCGGTAAATATCCTCCGAAATATCCTTGTAATGTCTGGAATCCGTAGCACCTACTACCAAATTTGGAGATACTAAAACCTCTGGAAATAATTGTAAAATGGTTTTGTTTAGAGTGTTGAAACCAAAAGAATTTGTTTTGGAGAGCTTGGAAGCCTCGGTAAGTGTACTGCCTTTGGTTAAGGTTATTCTGTGATCCGCTATCGAGTTTTTTACATGGGCAATAACCTCATCTATGGTGGTTTCAGGCAAAACCCTGAAGTTCACCGTAGCATTTGCTCTTTGCGGGATAATATTATCCTTTATTCCGCTATTAAAAATGGTAGGGGAAATGGTCGTACGAATTAGGGCATCACCTGAAGCACTTTTTTCGTAAAGATTTAGAATCAAAGGTTCTAAAACATTCTTGTTCGCAAAAACGACCTTATTTACAAAAGGCATTTCCGGTCCTAAATACTCCATAAAACCCTTTAAAGGGACCGTTATTTTAGAAGGCAAGGGATTTTTTTTAAGTTTGGCAATAGCATTGGCCATAACGTCTATTGCCGTTTCTTTTCCAGGCATAGAAGAGTGTCCTCCTTCTATTTTCACCGCAAGATTTAGGGTCAAATAGCCTTTTTCTGCCGTACCTATCAAAGCAACTTCCTTGGTGATATCCGGAACTAAGCCATCTGCAATAACACCTCCTTCATCCATTACAAACTCGGCAGAAACTCCTTTTTCTTTTAAATAGTTGGCCATGGGGACAGCACCATTGGGCCCACCGACCTCCTCGTCATGACCAAAGGCAAAATAGTAGCTTCTTTTTGGAGTGTAATTCTGTCTTAACAGCAGTTCAACAGCTTCCATAATTCCAATGACTCCAACCTTGTCATCTATTGCCCCACGGCCCCAAATAGTATCGTTTTTAATTGCTCCACTAAAAGGCGGTACTTTCCATTCTGGAATATTTTTTTCGATTACGGGCACAACATCTAAATGACCCATCATAACAATGGGTTTTAAGGAAGCATCGGTTCCTTTCCAATAATATAAATGACTGAATGAGCTGAAAATTTTCTTATCCAGCAAAGAATCCATCAGCGGATAGGTCTCGCTTACGAAAGCGTTGAATTTCTTGAACTCCAAAGAATCAAAATCTAAGGTGTTTTCAGGAGAAACCGTCTTAATCTGCAAGGCCCGGGAAAAATTTTGAATCGCATTTTTATCTATTTGTACGGTATTTCCAGGTTCTACGGTTATTTGCTTGGATTTAAAATTGTAAGTATTTATCAACAAATAAGTGATGAACAGGAGTAGGGCGATACCAAAAAACAAGAGTACCTTTTTTAAAATTTTCATATTAATTCCGAATTTGGATAAATATACAAACTCGCTTAAAAAGGAAGAAGCATTACTATTTTATAAAGGGATAAATAGAACAAAAAGCGACTGTAGGAATAAAAATAATAAAAATGGAATCACCAAATACCCGATCACATCTCTAGCTTGTAGCTTAACCCCTAATCCCATAACGGGAAACACCACCAATAGGTAAAAAGGCTGTAGGAGGTTGCTAAGGCTTTCGCCATAGGCAACGGACATAGACGCTCTACCTATCATTTTTGTAATCTGCTCACTTGGTACGCCGGCTTCCATACCCAAGTTTTGAACCACTTGAATTATACTC
>JBARUM010000798.1:0-3757 GCA_049645725.1 Maribacter sp. | reverse complement strand
GGCTTTTTCTCCGAAACTAGTATTATTCAATTATGAAATCCGATAAACCCTCCATTCTAAGAAAGTTATCTATTTCCTTCTGAAAAGTCAAATCTAGGGGAATTTTGAAATTAATAATCTCCGAATTTAAATTCTCGGATATGAAATAACCTCTATATGTCAGTTTTTTTTTGGAAATCGCATCCACATAATCACATTTTAGGACTAAAATTAGTGCTCCAAACTTATGTCGAGAAATTTCGTCGGTAAACTTGATAGTTGTTTTTCCACCGCCTCTGGTTTTTGAGGCTAAGTCCTCCAAAAAATTTTGATTAATGACATTAGGCTGAAGAATAAATTCATTAGTTCCTTTAACATGATACATTAATTTTCCACTAAATTTTAGTTGAGTTGCTTTCCTAATGCCTTCGTTTGAAAAATTATAATCAATTTGAACTATAGTAGAATCTAGTTCATTTCTGGTCCCATTAATATTGTTGGTATAAGCTGTAATCTTAGCTTCTTCTTGTTCAAATTGTAATTTTTCCAATCGCACAATCTCTCTAGACTTTTGTACTGATTCTTTAAGAATATCTACCTGATTAGATAGAGTATCTCGAACTTCTTTTAGGACACCATCAATTTTGTTAATACTTACACTTGCATCTTCGACGGATTCAATATTTTTCTTAAGGTTCGATGTGATTTGCTTAGTGTTGGAGATGAGTGTGTCCGACTGAATTAATATTTTGTTTGCCTTCTTCACTAATATCTCCCCTTCATTGACCTCCTGAATTACATCTACAAGAGATAAAATAGATAGAACTGACAATGCGATTAACAGTATTTTTCTTTTATTCCGTTTTTTCGCTTTATCAACTACTTTAAAATACTCGTCAAAAAGAAGAAAAAGAGTGACAATTGTAATAATTAGTTTAATCCACATTTAAATATTTTTTGTCACTAGATTGAATCAGCTTGTTGGTAACAAGTGTATATAATTACTAGTACGTTTATTTCTCTTTTAGCAATAACTAAAATAGTTATTCCAATTTTATTCAATACATTGTATATCAAATATATAACGGGTGTTATCCTTATTTTATACGTTTACAAATGTTTATAAACGACTAAGATTTTCTAATCGGTTGTCCAGTATTATCCAATCAACAGTCACTTAAAAATACGCCAACGGCCAAACCGCCTTCAGAAGTTTCTTTATATTTAGAACTCATATCCTTTGCCGTTTCCCACATGGTCTGTACTACTTTGTCCAATGGTACTTTGGCCTCAGCTGGGTCGGAGCCTAAGGCTAATTCGGCGGCATTAATTGCTTTTATGGCTCCCATGGAGTTTCGTTCAATACAGGGTATTTGCACCAATCCGCCAATAGGGTCACAGGTAAGTCCCAAATGATGCTCCATGGCTATTTCCGCTGCCATAAGTACTTGTTCTGGAGAACCTCCCAAAAGCTCCGTTAATGCCCCTGCTGCCATTGCTGAGGAAACCCCTATTTCTGCTTGGCAACCACCCATGGCGGCGGATATGGTGGCACCTTTTTTGAATATGCTGCCAATTTCGCCCGCCACTAATAAAAACTGTTTTATATGTTCAAAATTCCCGGCATGGTTTTCAATGACCAAATAGTACATGAGTACTGCGGGAATAACCCCTGCACTGCCATTGGTAGGGGCCGTCACCACGCGCCCCAAAGATGCATTTACCTCATTAACGCTCAAAGCAAAGCAGCTTACCCATTGCAGAATTTGGCGGAATTTTACTTCCGTCTGGCGAATGGTCCTTAGCCATTCTTCAGGGTTGGAGTAGGGTAGCTCTCCTTTTAATCTTTCATGCATTTCAAATGCCCTCCGTTTTACGTTAAGCCCTCCAGGAAGCTTACCTTCTGTATGGCAGCCAGTATACATACATTCCAGCATGGTGTTCCAAATACGCAGTATTTCTTTATCTATTTGTTCTTCCGTCCTAAGGGAACGTTCATTGGCAAGTACGATTTCTGAAATGGATTTATTTTCTGCCTTGCAAAACTCCAATAATTCGTTTCCCTTTTGAATAGGGAAAGGGAACGTACCAAAAGCTTCCATTTTTCGTCTGGCATTTTTTCGCTCTTCTACAACCACGAATCCTCCTCCAATGGAATAATAGGTCTGGGATTTCTTTTTGCCAGAGGTCAGCGTAGCCTCAAATTTTAACCCATTGGCATGGAACGGTAAAAATTTTCGATGAAAATGGATGTTACTATTGGGGTCAAAAGCTATTTTTAGTTCGCCCCCAAGGTGTAAAACGGCATTATCTTTTATATGTTGGATTAATGGGTGAATATCTGCTATAGGAATATATTCAGGGTCTGCTCCGGACAATCCTAACATAACGGCATAATCGGTGGCATGTCCTTTTCCTGTGAGCGATAAAGAACCGTACATATGAATATCCACATATTCAATATCATTTAAAATAGAGGCTGCCTTAAGCTCCTTTAGCCACCGCTCCGCAGCACGCCAAGGGCCTAAAGTATGTGAGCTGGATGGACCAACCCCAATTTTAAGCATATCAAAAATGCTAATACATTCTATTTGTTGCATTCCGTGTTAAATTCTATGGCTAATGTACGAAGTTCGTTGAGTAGTTTTTAAAGTTTCAGGTTATCTTTCCAAAACTATCCTTAACCTGCCAACGGTTAGTAACTACAGGAAAATAATAAAATAGAGAACAACCTTAGATGCCTTATGATTTCGGATTCTACGGTTCTTAGGCTCCTATTTCTATCTTTTTACTTTTCAGAATGACATCATGTCAGGTTACTTAGCCTTGGCATATTGTTTGTCATTTATGAATCGTTTCAATAAAACAAAGCACTAATATTTAAAACATATAGAATGAGTAAAATTATAGGAATAGATTTGGGTACTACAAACTCCTGTGTTTCCGTAATGGAAGGTAACGAGCCGGTAGTAATTCCCAACGCAGAAGGAAAAAGAACAACACCATCTGTAATTGCCTTTGTGGAAGGTGGTGAGATAAAGGTAGGCGATCCCGCAAAGAGACAAGCGGTTACCAATCCCAACAACACCATATATTCTATTAAGCGATTTATGGGCAATAAGTATTCAGAATCTAAAAAAGAAGCTGATAGGGTACCTTATAAAGTGGTCAAAGGGGATAACGATACGCCAAGAGTAGATATTAATGGACGTTTATACACACCACAAGAATTATCCGCAATGATTCTTCAAAAAATGAAGAAGACAGCTGAGGATTACTTGGGGCAAGATGTTACAAGAGCGGTTATTACCGTTCCTGCCTATTTTAACGATGCCCAAAGACAAGCCACTAAGGAGGCCGGTGAGATTGCAGGCCTTACGGTAGAAAGAATAATAAACGAGCCTACCGCCGCTTCTTTGGCATATGGTATGGACAAAAAAGACACAGACCAGAAAATAGTTGTTTTTGACTTTGGTGGAGGTACACATGATGTTTCCATCTTGGAATTGGGTGACGGTGTTTTTGAAGTTTTGGCTACGGATGGTGATACGCACCTAGGTGGAGATGATGTAGATCAAAAAATAATAGATTGGTTGGCGGATGAGTTCAATAAGGATGAAAGTATAGATTTACGTAAGGATGCCATGGCATTACAAAGATTGCGTGAAGCTGCGGAAAAGGCTAAAATAGAATTGTCTTCTTCTGCACAGACAGAAATTAATCTGCCTTATGTAACCGCTACTGCTTCTGGACCAAAGCACTTGGTACGAACGTTAAC
>JBARUM010000797.1:0-6595 GCA_049645725.1 Maribacter sp. | reverse complement strand
TTTACGGTGATACTAATTGTAACGAGTGTCGTTATAGTCGGTTTTGCAATTTCCGTAATTACTGAATATATTTTGAGTAGAAATTCGTTACAACTTCTAAAAAAGAAAAAGGTGAAAAATATTATTGAAAACCTATCCAATCATGTTATAGTTTGCGGATATGGTCGCAATGGAATGCAGGCGGCCCAGAGACTAAAGGCTTATAAAAAGCCATTTGTGGTGATTGAACGTGATAAGGAAATCTTGGAGAAATATGAAGATGACGTGCTTTTTGTCGAGGGTGATGCAAACGACGACGATGTATTGAATACAGCCGGAATATCCAGGGCACAGTACCTTATTACAGCCTTACCGGATGATGCCGCCAATCTTTTTGTTGTGCTTTCGGCAAGACAGTTGAATAAGGATCTATTTATTATTAGTAGGGCATCCCTGATTAATTCCCAGAAAAAATTACTGCTAGCAGGAGCTAACAAAGTTATCATGCCAGATAAAATAGGAGGTGATCATATGGCATCATTGGTAGTAATGCCCGATTTAATAACGTTTATGGATAAACTTTCCATGGAAGGGGAACATACCATAAATTTAGAAGAGGTGGCCATAGAGGATTTTGCGGACCAGGTAGATTGTAATTCCTTACGTGATTTGGATTTGAGAAAAAAAACGGGCTGCACTATTATTGGGTATATCTCTCCAGGTGGTGATTATATTATTAATCCAGAAGCAGATTTACAGTTATTACCTAAAAGCAAAGTGATTGTTTTAGGTAGGCCTGAACAAATTAGAAAACTAAACGAAATGTTCCACATAGATTAGTGATCTTTTAAAGATATATTTGATTCAGGAAATTATTTTTAGGATATTGCCACTCTTTCAGACTAACTAAATAAAAAAATACTATGAAGTATAGACTTCTGTTCCTTCTTACATTATTACTGCCGGTTTTTTCTTTTGCACAAGAAAAAGGATTGGATGAAAAAGTAAACGATGCTTTCATGCCTTTTGCCACCTGGTGGGAGGCAACCGTTTTAACCTCTATTCCAATAGCCGGTTATGATATACCTATCGTATTGATACTTTTAATATTGGGAGCTACATTTTTTACCATTTATTTTAAGTTTCCCGGTATCACCAAGTTTCCGTTGGCAATAAACGTTGTACGTGGAAAATATGAAGAAATAGAAAAATACGGACTTGAAAAGGTGGAGCTCCATATGACCGAGGACGGTGATATACCTGATACCATAAGGGATGAGAGTGAGGAAGGGGAGGTAAGTCATTTTCAAGCACTGGCTACGGCCGTTTCCGGCACTGTTGGTCTAGGTAATATTGCAGGGGTAGCCGTTGCCATTGCCTTAGGTGGTCCTGGCGCTACCTTTTGGATGATCGTATGCGGACTTATTGGAATGTCCACGAAGTTTGTGGAATGTACTTTAGGAGTAAAATATAGGGATGTAGGGCCAGACGGTACCGTTTATGGTGGTCCCATGTATTATTTATCTAAGGGCCTTAGTGAAGGCAATATGAAAAATTTAGGAAAGGTATTGGCCGCTATTTTTGCGATATTATGTGTGGGCGCATCTTTTGGAGGAGGCAATGCTTTCCAATCCAATCAAGCGGCAGTGCAGCTTACTACAATGTTAAACTTGGAGGGCGGCGCTACAGGCGTTATCATTGGTATAATTTTAGCGATTCTTGTAGGTATCGTTATAATCGGTGGCATTAAAAAAATTGCTAGCGTAACAGAAAAAATTGTGCCTTTTATGGCCGGTATTTATGTGTTGGCCTCTTTGGTTATAATTTTTGCCAACATAAAATATATTGGTGATGCTTTTGGAATGATATTCTCGGGAGCTTTCGCTCCAGATGCTGCTATTGGCGGAATTGTAGGGGTTATTATAGTAGGATTTCAGAGAGCTGCATTTTCCAATGAGGCTGGCGCGGGCTCCGCTGCCATTGCCCACTCCGCGGTTAAAACCAGATATCCTGCCAGTGAAGGTATAGTGGCCTTATTGGAACCGTTTATTGACACTGTGGTAATTTGTACCATGACTGCTTTGGTAATCATCTTCTTTAATATGGATGCCGGTGCATTTGATTACGGAAATGGCATAGGCAGCACGGTATTGTTAAATGAAAGTGGTGCTTACGTGGGAGGAGTAGATTTGACCTCAATGGCATATGATTCTGTAATTCCTGGATTTAGATATGTACTTACTATGGCAATTATTCTATTTGCTTTTTCAACTATGATTTCATGGTCTTACTACGGCCTTCAATCTTGGAAATATCTTTTTGGTAGAGGAAAAACGGCGGATATTGTTTACAAAGTATTATTCTTATTATTTGTTGTCATTGGCGCAGCTGCTACTTTAGATGCTGTTATAAAGTTTTCCGACGCAATGATCTTAGCCTTGGTTTTCCCTAACATGATTGGTTTGTTGATACTATTTCCCAAGGTAAAAAAGAGCCTTTCCAGATATGTAAATGCTATTAATAAGGTTTATTAAGAAATAGATTAATTGAAAAATTTTAAATCCCACTTTAAGTTCAGCAAACAAGAACGGAGTGGAATTTTCTTTTTATTGCTTTTATTGATCGGTATACAAGTGGGCTATTTCATTTATCAAAAGATTAAAACTGAGACGGCCACTTCATTTGTAGTAAACAGCGACTTACAACAAAAGATCGATAGTATAAAAGCAGCTGCTCTTAAGAAAGATGTATTTAAAATTTATCCATTTAATCCAAACTTTATTACGGACTATAAGGCTTATACGTTGGGGATGTCCGTCGATGAAATTGAACGCTTGCATCAGTTTAGAGCTCAGGATAAGTATGTAAATTCGGCAGCCGAATTTCAAAGTGTTACTCAAGTTTCAGATTCGTTATTAGGATTAATTTCAATAAATTTTAAATTTCCTGAATGGACACAAAAAAAGAAGAACCATTCGAAATCAAAAGAAAGGTTTAAAACTTCTCCTAGCGGTAAAAACACAGATTTAGAAATTAAAATAAAGGACCTGAATTCGGCCACTGCGGAAGAACTTATTGCGATCTATGGAATCGGGGACAAGTTATCGTCTAGAATTATTAAATTTAGGGATAGACTTGGAGGCTTTTTAACAGACCAACAACTATACGATGTTTATGGGCTTAAACCAGATGTCGCAGATAACGTTTTAAAGCGATTTAGGGTAATTAAAGCCCCAGAAATAGAAAAGGTAGATTTAAACCGAGCGTCCGTTGAAGAACTTTCAAAATTAGTGTACCTGCAAAGAAGATTGGCTCAGGACATAGTGGACTACAGGAACCGCAATGGAAACATCAATTCTTTTGACGAATTGTCAAAAATTGAAAATTTTCCGATGGAGAAGATAGATAGAATTGCATTATATTTGTCGCTAAAAAAATAGGGCTATGCAAAGTATGTACTTCACTGAAGAACATCAATTATTTAGACAAAGTTTAAAGGATTTTTTACAAAAGGAGGTAGTTCCCAATATTGACAAATGGGAGGAGACAGGAACAATAGATAGGTTCATTTGGTCAAAGTTTGGGGAAATGGGCTATTTTGGTCTGGCTACGCCTGAAGAGGATGGTGGTTTGGGGCTAGATTTGTTTTATACCGTTGTTTTGTTGGAAGAACTGCAGAAAATTAATTCTGGAGGGTTTGCCGCAGCTATCTGGGCGCATGTATATTTAGCCATGACACACCTCAATAAAAATGCAGGGGAAAAACTTCGAAAAGATTATTTGGAACCAAGTATTTCAGGTGAGAAAATAGGTTGTTTGGGCGTTAGTGAGCCTTATGGCGGAAGCGATGTTGCAGGCATGCGAACTACGGCAATTAAAAAAGGAAATTCTTATATACTAAACGGTTCAAAAACATTTATTACCAATGGTGTTTATTGTGACTACATGATCGTAGCTGCAAAAACAGACCCTGCAATAGGAAATAAAGGTATAAGCATTCTTGTAGTAGATAGGAAAAGCAGAGGAGTGTCCGCTAATAAACTGAATAAATTGGGTTGGAGAGCTTCGGATACAGCGGAGTTAGCCTTTGATAATGTTGAGGTACCTATTGCAAATGTGCTAGGTGAAGAAGGAAAAGGTTTCACTTATATTATGGAGGCCTTTGCACTGGAGCGTCTTGTAATGGGAATAAATGCACACGCCAGAGCGGATTACGCCTTGGAATATGCTCTTCAATACATGTCTGAAAGAGAGGCATTTGGAAAAAAAATAAATGAGTTTCAGGCCTTGCGCCATTCAGTAGCTGATTTATATGCAGATATGGATATTTGTAGAGAATACAATTACAGTGTTGCCTATAGGATGGATAAAGGTCAATATGTGGTAAAGGAAGCTACTATTTCAAAGCTGAGATCTACCAAAATGGCAGATGAAGTTGCCTATTCATGTCTTCAGTTTTTAGGAGGTTACGGATATATTGAGGATTACCCTATGGCCAGATTATTTCGCGATAGTAGGCTGGGTCCAATTGGTGGTGGTACTTCAGAAATTTTAAGGGAAATTATTGCCAAAATCGTCATTGATAAGAAGGAGTACAAGACGCCTAAGGATTAGATTTGAAGATTTGGATAAATAATGTCAACCGATCACCATTAAGTTTCGATTAATTATTTTTTAAATTCCGATGCATAGTTGGAAACTTCAAATTAGTTCATATATTTGCATTCTTAATCACTAAAGAAAGGAGGTTGTAGCCAATGTTAATAATACCAGTAAAAGAAGGAGAAAATATAGACAGAGCTTTAAAGCGCTTTAAGCGAAAGTTCGATAAGACAGGTACAATGAGGCAGTTGAGAAAACGTCAGCAGTTTACTAAACCTTCCGTAGAGCGCAGAGCGCAGATTCAAAAAGCACAATATATACAGGGCTTAAGAGATCAGGAAGAAATATAATTTCTTTCCTAAATAGTTCAAATCCCGTTTCGATTTTTTATCGAAACGGGATTTTTTATTTTAAAAGCAAAATTAAAGTGAACTATTGGTAACTTTGACTATGGTACTGGCGCGATTCTCAGAATATCTCAACTTGGAAAGGAACTACTCGGTTCACACGGTTAACGCCTATTTAAATGACATTAAAGAGTTTTCCTCATTTTGTCTGGATGATTATGATTTGAATAGTATTGACGAAGCATCTTACGTCATGATACGAAGTTGGATTGTTCAAATGTCCGAAAAGCATGTGGCAAATCGTTCCATTAACAGAAAAATAGCTTCTTTAAAGGCATACTTCAAATTTCTTCAAAAGATTGGGGAATTAGAGGTGAGCCCTTTGGCGAAGCATAAAGCTCTAAAAACTGCGAAGAAGTTAGAAATACCCTTTTCAGAAGTGGAAATGAATGCAGTACTTTCTTCCATCGCATTTAACGATGATTTTGAAGGTATACGAGATAAGCTAATTATTCATGTCTTATACGCTACAGGAATGAGAAGGTCAGAATTGATTACCTTAAAACTATCTGACGTAAATTTTGAAACAAATACCATTAAGGTTCTTGGGAAGCGCAAAAAAGAACGGATAATTCCAATGCTACAGGAAACCAGGGCTTATTTTATATCGTACTACGAGTATAGAAATCAGCTGCAGACCATTACCGATAATAGTGTTGTTTTTCTTTCAAAATCGGGCAATAAAGTATATGAAACCCTTGTTTATAGAATTATAAATAAGTACTTTAGGGAGGTTTCCACTAAGGTGAAGACCAGCCCACATATTCTAAGACATACCTTTGCAACGCACCTCCTTAACAAGGGTGCGGATTTGAATTCGGTAAAAGAATTATTAGGGCATTCTAGTTTGGCATCAACTCAGGTTTATACGCACAACAGTATAGCTGAGCTTAAAAAAGTACACGCCTCTGCACATCCAAGAGGTAAAAAATAAAAGTATTCGTTTAATCTGTCCTTATTTTTAGGATACTAAAAACTAAACTTATGAAAGAAAACGCACAATCAGTTAATTTTAATGCGGATATTAAACTTATGTCTTTTTTACAAAACCGGTTAGATAAGCTAGAAACCTTTTATGATAAAGTAATAAGTTCGGACGTTTATTTAAAGGTTGAAAACACAAGTGCAAAGGAGAATAAAATTGTTGAAATTAAATTAAGTGTTCCAAAGGATATGTTTGTTGTAAAAAAACAATGTAAATCTTTTGAAGAGGCTGTTGATTCAGCATGTAATTCCTTGGAGCGGAAACTAATTAAAAGAAAAGAAAAATTACGTTTGTACGCATGATTAAAATTTTCGAAATTTTGTTTTGAATAAACAAATAAATCAATACATTTGCAGTCCGTTAGAAATAGCGGACTTTTTTATGCGATAAAAAGTATAAAATGCCGATGTAGCTCAGCTGGCTAGAGCAGCTGATTTGTAATCAGCAGGTCGTGGGTTCGAGTCCCTCTATCGGCTCAGTTTTCGAGAAAAATGTTGATTTTTCTTGAATATTGAAAGAAGAGAAATGATAGTGATGAGGAGTTTGTCACAAGCGTAGGCTAGGGAAGTCCTTCTATCAGCTCTTAAGTTCTTTAAATACTGGTTAAACGGGGAGATACTCA
>JBARUM010000796.1:0-3925 GCA_049645725.1 Maribacter sp. | reverse complement strand
CAAGACGCTATGTGTAAATGATGAAATTATAAAAGCCGCACCAACAGATGGCCTTTGGGGCGATGATAGAACCGATGAGGACCAGATAGGCGCATCCTACCCAGAGTTGGAATGGGCAATGAGAATGAAGGACAAGGGCAAAACGGTAAGTGACTTTACAGGTAGGGATAAAGAGGTGTTCTCCATATTCAGTAGGTTTAATTCGATGAACCAACATAAAATGCTGCCCATTCCCGTTTGTGATATTCCAGAAATGTTAAAATAAACCACTCACCTAACAATCAGGTAGATAAAACGAATTTATTCTTACAAGCTCGCGCTTTTACGAAAAATAGTACATCTTTGACTTCTAATTTAGATTATTTAGTCTTACATTGCATGTACGTTTTTATTCACAGGCAGTAGATGGAGACAATCTAGAAAACCCAACATAATGATTAAAGTTTTAATCGCGGATAACCATCCTATCATACGAATGGGAGTTAGGAAAGTTCTTGAATCCGCAGCAGGTTTTGAAATGGTGGATGACGTGTCCACTACAGAGGAACTTTTCGAAAAACTGGAAAAAGTTACCCCCGATGTTGTAATGCTAGAGATGGATATTCCGGATATTAATGGAATAGCTGCTTTACGTAAAATCAAAAAAGAATATCCTGACGTAAAAGTCTTGATGTACAGCGGACAATCTGAGGATGTCTATGCATTAAGTGCCATTAGAGCAGGTGCATTCGGATACTTATCCAAATCTTCCGATATTGATTACATTATTTCAGCGGTAACGAAAGTCAGTGAAGGCAGTATGTTCATCACCAATGAGTTGGCCCAAAGGCTAGCGTTTGATGAAGGTACCAAGAAACCAAGAAGGTTCTTCCGCAAATTATCAACTAGAGAGGTAGAAGTGTTAAAACTTTTGGCCAGTGGAAAAAGAAACAAAGAGGTTGCCCAAGGGTTAAACCTTAACGAAAAAACGGTAAGCACCTATAAAGCTCGTTTAATGAAAAAATTGAACGTGGATAATATGGTAGATTTACTACAACAAGCAAAAGCTTTGGAACTTTATTAAATGTCCCAAACCGGAGAAATAAAAAAACCCGCTAATGCGGGTTTTTTTTATGACGTTATCCTACCTAAGATAACTCTGTTATAAATATTGTTATGAGTTCGTAGTGCATTTCAAACAGGAATATTAAGAAAGGTTAAGTTCGGAGTTAGGTATGTATTCTAGGACAATACCCTATTCAGTTTTTGATTCAGCAGCTTGTTCAGTTGTATATAATTTATGATCTCCTCTAATGTTTCTTTGTTGTCCTCTTGCCTATCCTGTGTTTCCTTCTGCAAGTTTTCCATTCTTTTCTTTATAAGGAAGCAACGTAAGGTCAAAATTGTTTCGCTTACCAACTGCGAAATACCTATTTCCTTACTTTTTGGATAAATGTCCTTACTTTCCCAATTGTGCAACGTATACCTTTCCTCTTCCATTAAAATAGAAGAAATATCATTTGCCATATCTTGTTCTAGATTTGCAATAAAAGTATTAATTGAAAATTCCTCGGTTTCGTTAAGTGCTTCTATAATCTTAAAATACATGTTTCTAAACCGTTCATTGGCCAACTCAATTTCATCTTCCTGTAAATCCAAATAAATTTTTTCAAATACCTTAATTTCGAGGGATTCGGGTTCTAAGATTAAATCGCCCTTCTCATTTTCCTTTAGCACCAGGTCCTCAAATGCTTCCTTTTGGTTACCATAGAGCAGTAGTATTTCTATTATTTTTCGCTCTAACTCATACTGTACATCAACCTTTTCCTGGACCGCTTCGTTCTTAACAACGTTAAAGGCTTTTTGTTCCTGTTGTATTTGCTTCTTAGCATCAAAAGACTCCTTCTTATTAATCTGAGCCAAAGTATTGAACAACACCGCTTCCGATATGTTCATAATCTGCGCACATTCCTGTATATAGATTTCCTTCTTAATAGTATCTGGAATCTTTGCGATACTATTTACGATATCACGTACCGTATCCGCACGTTTTATAGGGTCGTCAGATGCTTCTTTTACCAGTAGGGATGCCTTAAACTGAATAAAATCCTTGGCGTTGTCTTTAAGATATTGTGTAACATCCTCAAGGTCATTATTCTTAGCAAAACTATCTGGATCTTCTCCCTCCGGAAAAGTGCAGATTTTTACGTTCATGCCCTGCTCCAAAATTAAATCGATACCGCGTAAAGATGCACGTAATCCCGCGGCATCACCATCAAATAATACCGTAATATTCTTTGTAAGTCTATTTATTAATCTAATCTGTTCCGGGGTAAGGGCAGTGCCACTGGAAGACACAACGTTGCTTATTCCTCTTTGATTAAATTGAATAACATCTGTATAGCCTTCTACTAAAAAGCAATTATCTTCCTTGGCGATGGCCTGCTTTGCATGGTAAATACCATATAAAACTTTGCTCTTATGATAGATGTCACTTTCGGGCGAATTCAGGTATTTTGCCGCTTTTTTATCATTAGTTAAGATTCGGCCACCAAATCCTAATACTCTGCCGCTTAGCGAATGAATAGGAAACATTACCCTACCCTTAAACCGATCAAATTTTCTTGGATTGTTGGGATTATTGCCATCCTCTTTGACGATGGTCAATCCGGTTTTTTCCAGGTACTCCAGTTTATACCCACTATCTAAAGCAGAGGTCGTAAAACCGTCCCATTGATCTAAACAATAGCCTAGGTCAAATTTCTTGATAGTCTCCTCCGTAAAACCACGTTCCTTAAAATAGCTAAGCCCTATTGCCTTTCCAAGTTCTGTTTCCCATAGCATTTCTTTAAAATGTTTTTGAGCAAACTCCGAAACCAAATACATGCTTTCACGCTCGTTGGCCTGTTCCTTTTCTTCATTGGATCGCTCCGTTTCCTCCACCTCTATGTTGTACTTCTTTGCCAAGTACTTTATGGCCTCTGGGTAGGTGAAATGTTCGTGCTCCATTAAAAAAGCTACAACATTACCCCCTTTACCGCTACTAAAATCTTTCCATATCTGTTTTACAGGTGACACCATAAAACTAGGTGAACGCTCATCTGTGAAAGGGCTTAAACCCTTGAAATTGGAACCGGATTTTTTGAGTTGTACAAAATCACCAATAACCTCCTCCAAACGGGCAGTCTCGTAAACTTGATCTATGGTAGTTTTTCCAATCATGTAGCTTGTAAATATAGAAAAAGTAACGGAGTATAACAGCGCACTAGAGTGCGTAACCGTATAACGAAATAAATAAAAAAGATATAACAAACGGTGTTATACCTCTTTAAATTCTAATAAACAGGTTACCTCTATTTATAAATCGAAACGAAGGCCCAGAGAAATATTACGTTGCTCCACAAGGGCATCCTTGAATATAGGATTTAGATCGTATTTTATATAAAGAAGCACACCATCAAAACCTGCATAGGCGCTCAGACCATATACAAAATTGGAGGTGTTGTATCCCCTTTTCAGCTTATCCTTCACATTTTCTCCATTCCTATCATACTTCAACTTTTGACGTGTTCCTAGATTAAACCCACCATAACCACCCAGACCCAAACGAAACTGATTGTGCAAAGAATATCGTATGGTTTCGTCAGTTTTTCTGAATTTAGAAGGTCCAAATTCAAAATGAACGGGAAATACCAAATTATCCATTCTAAGTTTTGATTTATCCAATTCAATATCAAATTCCTCTAAGACAGTCTGTCCGTTTTCATTTGCTACAAAATATTGATTGTCCTTAGGTTTTAAACCATTAAATTGAAATGAGAAACCATAGTTGAAACGCAGGAAATTAGAATTATTAAATACACGTGTTCTCCATTGCCAACCCATTTCAAAAAAGCGGCTACCACCAACTTTATAAGGCGTTTCATCTAGGGATTCCCCATCAATA
>JBARUM010000795.1:0-7099 GCA_049645725.1 Maribacter sp. | reverse complement strand
CATAAAAACCCTAGGCAAAAAAACTGGACGGATAAAAATCCGACTAAAACCGGAACACTGGGATTTGGCTTCCCCCAGTAGAGTCCTACATATACTAGGGCAATGGCACAGAAGGCAATCAACGCCATTAGGGAAAGTCTACGCATGCCAAAACGCAAAACTAAAGTTCCGTTCAAAAAAGTTGACAACCCAATGGAAATGGCTAAACCGGCAAATATATAGGGAAAGAGTTCGGGAAGGCCATATTGGTCCTCAAATATATGCTGGGATGCACTCAGATAGACCAAGAAAGCACCAGTCACAAACCCCGATATAAATGTAAAAGCGACTGTTTCCCTATGTTTTAAAAACTCTTTGGTGCCATTTATGAAAACACGGACTGAAAAGGGAATTTTATACATCGCTTTTAGCGTTTCCTTTTGCCTTTTCCAAAACCATATACCCACCACTAAGGCAAAAAATAACTGCATGTAAAAAATGCCCTGCCATTCGAAAGCATCCATAATCCATTTACCGATAGCTGGCGCAACAACTGGAATAAGTATAAAAAATGCCGTTACAAAGGACATTATCCTCGCCATATAATCGCCTTTGTAGGTATCCCTAATAATGGATATTGCCATAGTTCTTGGAGCTGACAGGCCAATCCCCTGTAATATGCGACCCAAAATCATTATTTCTAAAGAAGGAGCAAGTACACAAATGACACTGGCCAGGGTAAATAGAATAAAACCGGAATATACAATAGGTTTTCTACCATAACTATCGGAAAGGGGACCAAAAAACAACTGTCCTACACCACGACCTAAAAAAATCATGGTAATCAAAAGCTGATTATCTGTTGGATCCAAGCTATTTATAGATATACCTATCTGCGAAATAGCAGGCAAAATGGCATCAATTGCTAAGGCAACAATAGACATTAATGAGGCCATTAGCGCAATAAATTCAAAATTCGGTTTTGCTGGTTGCTCTTGCATGGCGCAAAAGTAATGGTTAAAGCATACAAGCCATGTTATAAAAACTTCATTTTTGAGTTTAATAGAAAATTGTGGTGCAAATCTGTATTTTTGTTCAAAACTGGGTTACATGTTAATTATCGGAATTGCGGGAGGTACAGGTTGTGGAAAAACTACAGTTGTAAATCAAATTATAAATGAACTTCCCAATGAAGAGGTTGGGGTCATTTCGCAAGATTCCTATTACCATGACCTATCCCATAAAAGTCTGGAAGAAAGAAGAAAAACCAATTTTGATCATCCTAATTCCATCGATTTCAAACTATTAGCAAGTCATTTAAGGTTAATTAGGGAAGGAAGGTCAATAGAACAGCCAGTATATTCGTTTTTGGAATGTAACCGGACCCAGAAAACTATTCCTACAAATCCAAGAAAAGTAATGATCGTAGAAGGAATCCTGATTATGGCCAATTCAGAAATCCGAAATATGTTCGACATCAAGATTTTCGTACATGCCGATACTGACGAAAGACTGATACGAAGATTAAAGCGGGACGTAAATGAACGCGGTTGGAACCTAGACGAGACCCTCGAAAAGTATCAGACGGTCATAAAACCAATGCATGACCAATTTATAGAGCCAACTAAAGAGTACGCAGATATTATAATTCCAAATAATAAATACAACACCGTTGCCGTTGAAATTGTAAGGAGTATTATTAATGAAAAATTATCCGAGGTCTAATGGGATTTAAACAGTTTAGAAAAAGTAAATGGTTTAAGCTACTTACCAATATGTATATACTAGTTTTGACCGTTTTCGTTGTCTGGATGGTCTTTTTTGACACCAATTCCCTTCTAATTCATTTGGAACTCAAGAAGGAAATAAAGAAGTTGGAGAAAACCCAGGATTTTTTGAAAAAAGAAATCACTAAGGATAAAAAGACTATTGAAAAGCTTTCGGATAATGACGAGCTTGAGAAATTTGCACGTGAGGAATACTATCTCAAAAAAAAGAATGAAGAAATATATCTTATAGAATATGAGGATAGTCTTAAGCTTGCTAAAAAGAAAAGTCAAGACTAAAGCCTTCCATAAAAAATTATAGAGGAGTACAAAAAAGTCAACGATCAGAGGTTAAACCCTTTCCTATCAAAATTTAACTTCAATTTATATAAAAGGCTCTGGTTATTCACCTAGTGTTAACAAAATCCTTTTATAACCCTCATAAATAATCGTATTTTTACATCCAAACTAACTTAAATATGGGCAAGATTATTGCTATTGCAAATCAAAAAGGCGGTGTTGGCAAAACCACTACTTCCGTAAACTTGGCTGCCTCCCTAGGTGTATTGGAAAAGAAGGTTTTGTTGATAGACGCGGATCCACAAGCCAATTCAACCTCTGGTTTGGGAGTAGATGTAGATGCAGTAGAAATAGGCACTTATCAACTTTTAGAGCACACGAAAACTGCAAAAGAAACTATCGTTCCTACAAGTTCTCCAAATGTTGACCTGATTCCTGCACATATAGACTTGGTTGCCATAGAAATTGAGCTGGTTGATAAGGATGAACGGGAATACATGATGAAAAAAGCAATTATAGACCTTAAAAACGACTATGATTATATATTAATAGATTGTGCGCCTTCTCTTGGTCTACTTACATTAAACGCCTTAACGTCTGCAGATTCAGTAATTATACCTATTCAATGTGAATATTTTGCCTTGGAAGGTTTGGGTAAACTTTTAAATACTATAAAAAGTGTGCAGCGTATACACAACCCCGATTTGGATATTGAAGGAATGCTTTTAACGATGTATGATTCTAGGCTGCGATTATCCAACCAAGTTGTTGAAGAAGTTCGTAAACACTTTGGGGATATGGTTTTTGACACCATCATACAGCGCAACGTGCGATTAAGCGAGGCTCCTAGTTATGGTGAAAGTATCATTAAATATGATGCTGCGAGTAAAGGAGCAAGTAATTACTTGAATATGGCCAATGAGGTAGTTAAGAAAAACAAGCAGAAGGTATAGCATGGCAAAAGCGACAAAAAAACAAGCTTTAGGGAGAGGCCTTTCGGCACTTTTAAAAGATCCTGAAAATGATATTAAATCTGCATCCGACAAAAATGCGGATAAAGTTGTAGGAAATATTATTGAGCTAGATTTAGAGCACATAGAAGTAAATCCGTTTCAACCTAGATCTAATTTTAACGATGATACGCTAAAAGAATTGGCGACATCTATTAAAGAATTAGGAGTAATACAGCCAATAACGGTTAGAAAGTTAGGTTTTAATAAATATCAACTAGTATCCGGGGAAAGAAGGTTCAGGGCCTCTAAATTGTTGGATTTACCTACAATTCCCGCTTATATTCGTATTGCGAATGACCAAGAATCCCTGGAAATGGCTTTGGTAGAAAATATTCAAAGACAGGACCTAGACCCGATTGAAATTGCACTTTCATATCAGCGCCTTATAGATGAAATTAACCTTACACAAGAAAAGCTAAGCGACCGTGTGGGTAAAAAAAGGTCAACAATTGCGAACTATCTTCGTTTATTAAAGCTTGACCCTATCATCCAAACCGGAATGAGAGATGGTTTTTTAAGCATGGGGCATGGAAGGGCGCTTGTAAACATTGATAAGAAACAGGATCAAATTGCACTTTACGAGAAAATCATTAGCCAAAATTTATCCGTAAGGGACACTGAAAATGCTGTAAAAAATTATCATGTCAAAGATGGTAAAAATAAGGCCGCCATATCTTCTAATGTAGCAACACCAAGCTATGTAAATAAAGGTGCAGAAAAACTTACGGAGCATCTTTCGGCAAAGGTTATTGTAAAATCGTCAGGAAAAACAAAAGGAAAAATAACCATTTCTTATAATTCTGAGGAAGAGTTCGAGCATATTATAAATCGAATTACTGGTGCATAGACTCGTAACCACATTTTTCCTAATAATACTATCTTTAAGCTTTTCTAATGCACAAGAGGAAAATAAGGATTCTAGTGTCACAGAATCGGATAGTTTAAAAACCACTCTAAGATCTAGCGGTGTTATCATGCAAGATTCACTTTTTAAGAAGCAAAAAACTATTAATCCTTTAGCACCCAGCAAAGCGGCTTTCTTTTCAGCAGTATTACCCGGTTTGGGGCAAATTTACAACAAAAGATATTGGAAGGTTCCTATTGTTTATGGCGCCATTGGTGGCAGTATTTATGCCTATACATGGAACAATGATAACTATCAGCGTTTTAGGACGGCATTTAAACGAAGGCGGGCTGGTTTTACCGATGATGAATTCTTTGATATAAACGGAGATAATCTTGCCACAGACCCTCCAGACCTAGATTCTGGGGACTTAGAAAATCAACAAGAACGATTTCAACGAGACCGTGATCTTTGGCTGGTTGTTACCATTGGACTTTATGCTTTAAATATTATTGATGCCAATGTAGACGCCCATTTGAAGCAGTTTAATATTGATGATGATCTTAGCTTTGACTTTCAGCCCTTTTTAGATTTAAATGAGGTCACGAACGACCCAACCTACGGAATGGCATTAACCATAAAATTTTAAAAATGAGAATAGCCCTGTTCGGTTACGGAAAAATGGGAAAAATGATAGAACGCATAGCGTTGGAAAGAAACCATGAAATCGTTGCCAGAATTGATATTGATACTATTGATATCGATTTTTCACAAATGGATGTCGCTATAGATTTTAGTATGCCTCAATCGGCTTTTTCAAACATTACCAAATGCTTGGAAAACAACGTTCCCGTTATTTCTGGAACCACAGGTTGGTTAGGTAAATATGAAGAAGCCATTAAAATCTGTGAAGAAAAGAACGGTGCCTTTATCTATGCTTCCAATTTTAGTTTAGGTGTAAATATTTTTTTCGAATTGAACGCCACGCTGGCTAGAATGATGCAAAATCTTTCGGAATATAATATCTCGCTAGAAGAAATACATCACACACAAAAATTAGATGCCCCAAGTGGTACCGCTATTACTTTAGCAGAAGGTATTGTTGCAAACTCGCATTACACAGGATGGGAGTTGGACGGAAAGGAAGAAAATCGAATCCAAATATCCTCTAAAAGAATAGGAAACACGCCTGGCACCCATACCATTACCTATGAAAGCGATGTAGACGGGATAGAAATAAAACATAAGGCCCACAACAGAGAAGGTTTTGCTTTAGGTGCCGTGACCGCCGCTGAATGGATCATTGGAAAGTGTGGTGTGTTCAGTATGCGAGATGTGTTAAACCTAGGTTAAAAAAAGTAACTATTTTAGCCTTTTACTACTTATGATCCTGAGTGGTATATTTCGTCTAATTTAGAGGAAATGCGAATTTTATTAAAACCCAACTTAAATAACAAATAAGAAAATTATGAACGGTACGCAATGGATTATTTTTATTCTAATTGTACAGGTCATCCATTTTTTAGGAACTTGGAAGTTATATGTGAAGGCGGGCAGAAAAGCTTGGGAGGCAGCAATTCCTATTTATAATGCCATGGTTTTAATGCAAATTATCAACAGGCCAAAATGGTGGGTGATTTTGCTGTTTATCCCAATAATTAATTTACTTATGTTTCCGGTCATCTGGGTGGAGACTATAAGGAGTTTTGGTAGAAATAGTCTCTTGGAATCATGGCTTGTGGTACTCACCCTTGGTTTTTATATTTATTACGTTAATTATGTGCTGGATGTAAGTTACATACAAGAACGCAGTTTACATCCCAAAACGGCCATGGGAGAATGGGTAAGTTCTATTGTTTTTGCCATTGTTGCCGCTACCTTGGTACATACGTATTTTATACAACCCTATGTAATTCCTACTGGCTCCTTGGAACGCACCCTACGTGTTGGGGATTTTCTTTTTGTTAGTAAATTCCATTTTGGAGCTAGAACTCCAATGACCACGGTTGCTGCCCCAATGGTTCATGATACACTACCCATAGTAGGCGTTAAGTCTTATCTGAACAAACCACAACTACCCTATTTTAGGCTTCCCGGCTTTACGAAAGTAAAGCGAAACGATATTGTTGTTTTCAGTTGGCCAGCAGATACTGTGCGCATCTTCTTTAAAAAGGAAGCGGGCGTTAAAAAACCAATTGATAAAAAATCCAATTACGTAAAGCGATGTGTTGGACTACCCGGGGATTCTTTGGAAGTTAGGGATGGATATGTCTATGTGGACGGTAAACAATTAGAGCTACCGGGCAGTGCGAAACCACAGTATGACTATACGATATATAGTTCTAAAGGTGTTTCCTCTAGACTGTTAGATAAGTTAGGAATTACGGACTTTACGCGTAAATATCTCACAGATCAAATTAATCAAGAGCAAGCAACTGCCTTGAACAAATACTTGCTGGGCTACAATCAGGCAGCAAACGGTCAGCTGGAGCTCTACACTAAAAGCTCTGGAATACCAGCAGATGTAATTAGAAAATATCGTTTGTCCCTGAAAGAAGTAACAGATAGGGAAAGAACAGTTCCATTAACCGATGATATGGTGACTTCATTAAAAAATGAATCGAGTATCGACTCTGTTGTTAGACAGATAACGCCTAAAGGAAAAAGGGGGATAAATCTATTTCCACAAAGTTCGGATTACCCATGGAACTATAGCCAATTGGGACCCATATATATTCCCAAAAAAGGAGCTACGGTACAATTAAATCTTAAGGTACTACCATTGTACAAGAAGATTATTCGAGATTACGAACATAATACGATTTCAATTTCTGGTAATCAAATAAGTTTGAACGGAAAAGTTGTAGATTCCTATACTTTTAAACAAGATTATTACTGGATGATGGGAGACAATCGTGACCATTCTGAGGATAGTAGAGCTTGGGGATACGTTCCGGAAAACCATATTGTGGGAACTCCAATATTTCTTTGGATGAGTTTTGACAACTTTGTGAATAGTAGTGGCGGGACAAATAAACCATGGGAATGGAAGCCACGATGGGACCGTATATTCACAACCGTAAATGGTGATGGAGAACCGCAATCTTACTTTAAGTATTTCCTAATTCTACTAGGGGCTTACTTTGTTGGAAACTGGTTTTGGAAGAGACGTAAGAAGGGTTAAGACCGTATAAGAT
>JBARUM010000794.1:0-3576 GCA_049645725.1 Maribacter sp. | reverse complement strand
CCATTTCAGGTTGTTCGTGCGAGGTGAACTGGCACTTTTCCGTAGGGTTAAGAAAGTATAATATGCTACTAAATCTTTTTGTGATCCGCTTAAGGCCTCATATTCATTTATGTCCGTTACGCTAACTTTGGAGTCAACATCAACTATGGTGGTTCCATCAAAAACAGAAACGGTAAAAGGAATTTCATTATTGGTCTCAAAGTCCAGCTTTAGATTTTCACCTACGGATAATTCACCAGTGTTTTCATCTATGACCAGATCATAGTTGGAATCAATGGTAAAAGTTAACATATCTTGGTCTGCATCTGATGCATTTATAGTGCCGATAGAAGTGCCTGCTATGCTATATTCAGCTATTTGAAATGTGTTTGTATTGATTGTAGGAGCGCTGTTCTGATTGTCATTTGGCATTTCGACTTCCAAAATTTCATCCGCTAATAGCTCAGTATCCGTACTACAGGAAGCAGTTAAAATCACTCCCAAAATATAGACTAGTTTTCTCATCTTTAAGTAGGTTTTAAAGTATACTAGGCACTAACGGGTATATGTAAAAATATGTATGTGATTAATTATAAAGTTTTAGGTGGTTCATCGAAAGGTTATATTGGCCTATATTTTTTGAGGACTAAGATGATTATAAAAGTCCTGCTCTTTCCAATAGGGCCTCGACCTTTGGTTCGGCTCCTCTAAAACGTTTGTAGAGCACCATAGGGTTTTCCGTACCTCCTTTAGAAAGTACATGTTCTTTAAACTTTGTTGCCACTTCATTATTGAATATTCCTTCTTCCTTAAAATAAGCGAACGCATCGGCATCTAAAACTTCGGCCCACTTATAGCTATAGTACCCAGATGAATATCCGCCTTGAAAAATATGTGCAAACGAAGTGCTCATACAGGTTTCCGGAGTGTCCGGATATAAACGGGTTCCTTCAAATGCTTTATTCTCGTAGGACTTTACGTCATTAATGGCAGATGGGTCGGTACCGTGCCATGACATATCCAATAGGCCAAAACTTAGCTGACGCAGGGTTTGCAAACCTTCTTGAAAGGTTGCGGATTCTTTTATTTTCTGAACTAGCTCCATCGGTATTACCTCATCTGTTTCATAGTGTTTTGCAAATAATTCCAAGGCTTCCTTTTCATAGCACCAATTCTCCATCACTTGGCTAGGTAGTTCTACAAAATCCCAATAGACGGACGTTCCTGAAAGGCTAGGGTAGGTAGTGTTGGCCAGCATTCCATGTAGACCATGACCAAATTCATGGAACAAGGTAGTAACCTCATTAAAGGTCAATAAGGAGGGTTTTGTTGGTGTTGATGGCGTAAAATTACATACGTTAGAAATATGGGGACGCACATTTTGTCCTTCTTTTATGTACTGTGGCTTAAAAGAGGTCATCCAGGCACCTCCGCGTTTTCCTGTTCGCGGATGAAAATCAGCATAAAAAAGGGAGATAAAGTTCTTGTTGGTATCGTAAACCTTAAAAGTTTTAACCTCCTCGTGATATTTGTCAATATCGGTTACTTCTTCAAATTGTAATCCGAAAAGTTTTTCCGCTACCTGAAAAACGCCATCAATAACGTTTTCTAGTTTAAAATAGGGTTTTAATTGTTCATCGTCTAGGCTGAAAAGTTTTTGCTTTAGTTTTTCTGAATAATAACTGCCGTCCCATTTTTCCAATCGGTCAATACTATCTTCTTTCTTTGCAAAGTCTTCCAGTTGTTTGTATTCCCGTACAGCCGCAGGTTTTGCCTTTTCCAAGATTTCATTTAAAAATGAATGTACTTTTTCAGGAGTTTCAGCCATGCGCTCTTCGAGTACAAAATGTGCATGGGTTTTATACCCTAAAAGGTTAGCGCGTTCATAACGCAGTTTGGCTATTTTTAAAACATTTTCTTGATTGTCCAATTCATCACTATGGAAGCCTTTACTGCCAAAAGCAAGCGAAAGTTCTTTTCGCAACGCCCTATTTTTAGCATATTTCATAAAGGGAATGTAGCTGGGATAATCTAAGGTTAGCATCCAACCTTCTTCTTTACCTTTTGATTTGGCCAACTGCGCAGCAGCTTCTTTGGCACCTTCTGGTAATCCGTCTAAATCTGCTTCGTTGGTTAAGTGTTTTTGATATTTATTGGTCTCTGCCAATAAGTTCTCGCCAAATTTTAGTTTTAGTTTTGAAGCTTCCGCATCTATTTCACGTAGACGTTTCTTTTTATCCGAAGATAAATTAGCACCGTTCCTACTAAAACTTTTATACCTTTTTTCCAATAAAGTATGTTGCTCAACGGTGAGGTCCAATTTATCTTTTTCCTCATAAACGGTTTTTATTCTTTGAAACAAAGCTTCGTTCAAAGTAATATCATTGCCAAATTCTGAAAGTATGGGAGATATCTCCTGTGCTATTTTCTGTATTTCTTCGTTGGTTTCAGCAGAATTTAGATTAAAAAATACACTAGATATTCTATCCAATTGCTGCCCTGAAAACTCCAAGGCCTCAATCGTATTCTTAAAACTTGGCACCTCCGTATTAGAGGTGATTGCATCTATCTCCTTTCTTGCATTGTCCATAGCTTGAAGAAAAGCAGGTTTAAAATGTTCGTTCTTAATTTTGGAGAAGGGCGCGGTATCGAATTTTTTTAAAAGGGGATTCATTTCTTAGTATTGAGATATTAGATTTGAGTATTTAGAAAGGTTCTAAAAATAACTTGAACAGCAAACTGCCAACGGTTCACTACTTATTGCTCACTGACTTGGCTCCATCAATTACTTTTTGCTTCAGGCCTTCCTTATACAGGATAATTTTATCCAAAACACATTTATCAGAACTTCCAATAATTTGTGCGGCAAGAATACCAGCATTTTTAGCTCCGTTCAAAGCTACGGTTGCTACCGGAACGCCTCCCGGCATCTGAAGAATGGACAAAATGGAATCCCAACCGTCAATGGAGTTGCTGCTTTTCACTGGGACTCCAATTACGGGCAAAGGAGTCATGGCAGCTACCATACCAGGTAGATGTGCCGCACCGCCAGCTCCGGCGATGATTACAGAATACCCTTTGGTATGAGCATTTTTACTGAAATCGAACAGTTTTTCAGGAGTACGGTGGGCGGATATGATATCTACATCCACTTCTATATCAAAAC
Source organism: Maribacter sp. (assembly GCA_049645725.1). Taxonomy (GTDB): domain Bacteria; phylum Bacteroidota; class Bacteroidia; order Flavobacteriales; family Flavobacteriaceae; genus Maribacter. The sequence goes on along the minus strand of JBARUM010000794.1, from coordinate 431 downwards.
CTTTTAAGATGTCAATCGCATCTTGCATTACGGGTAGGTCACTAGTACTTCCCATGACTACAGCTACTTTGCTCATTTTTTTATTTTTCTACTAACTACTTTTATTGTTTCCTTTACTTTTTGAGCTATATTTCTTGCCTTGCTAATATCATCGTTCACAATGGTTACATGCCCCATTTTCCGAAAAGGGCGTGTCTGTCTTTTTCCGTAGATATGCGGAGTAACTCCATCTAAACTCAATATCTTTTCTATGTTTTCATAGACCACATCTCCAGTATGGCCTTCGTCACCAACAAGGTTTACCATAATGCCGGCAACTTTACTATCAGTATTTCCAAGTGGTAAATTTAAAATACAACGTATGTGTTGTTCAAACTGGTTGGTGTAACTTGCCTCTATACTATAATGTCCACTATTATGCGGTCTGGGGG
>JBARUM010000793.1:0-5653 GCA_049645725.1 Maribacter sp. | reverse complement strand
CAGATTTCTCATATCCGGTTAAATTGTGTACTTCCTGTGAATTGGGTAATCTTCCTATATCCTTTTGTAGTCTATTGAGCATAAACGTGAGGGACCTTGAATACTGCAGGTCCAACAGAACTAAATCTAGCACATGCTCTATCTTAATATGAGAACGGTAGCTGTACCGGTAAATATTTAGGCTTTCATGACTAATTAGAAAATATTCCAAAAGCTCGTATTCTATTTGTTCTTCATATTTAATACTCAGAAGCGAACGACATTTGGTAATCGTTAGACTGCTCTGCTCCAATTGTAGTCCAATAAAATAGAGCAACAGGCCCTGTTGTACCATTATACTTTCCTCAATAAGACCCATAAAGGCTATTAAACGGGTTATGAGTTGATTGAGTATTTTTATGATTTTATTTATAGACCGGTCTTTACTGGCCTCAAAACCTTGCCATAAATTTTGGATATTCTCAAAAACGCGCCACATATCCGAAGACCATAAATTTCGGATGGAGTAATAGGAATTACCGAACATTGTTAAAGTGTGAGCTAGGCTACCGACACGATTCCTGTCCAGAATTACAGATAGTAATTCGTCATAGGGATGTTCCATGGCATCCTTCTCTTCTTCCTCATCGCCACTTTCTTTATCCGAAAATCCAGGATATGTTCCCGTGAGATGGGTAACGGCCTTAAGAAGCACCTCCATTTTAGTACTTTCCGGTCTTCGGTTGGGGTTTTGGACCAATGCCATCTGTCTTAAAACCATTCTTAAAAAACGCGCGTTAACCAATGTACGACCAACGTAACGGCCCGCCCAATATAAATTTTCGGCAGTTAAACTAGGTAAATCGTCCAGGCCAGATGCGGCAATGGATGATATAGATTGCCAATTTGGGTTTTGACCTTCCTTAATCGGGTCATCTTGAAGCACCCAAAAATCCTTACTTGTTCCACCTCGTTGGTTGGAAACCCTTATCGTTTTACCATCTGGCGCCACACGTACCAAACCACCGGGCATTACACTATAATCTTCATTAGGAGCAATACAAAATGCCCTAGTAACAAGATTGCGCGCCTCAAAAGTACCTTGTGTGAAGTTAGGGGCAGTGGAAAAACTTATTTTTTCCTGAGCCACAAAACCGTACGGTCTTGCTTTTATCTTATTCTTTAATTTTTCTAATTCTGGAGTACTAAGTAACTCTCCAAAATGAATACTTTCCCTATTGGTGCGGTCTATTTGCTTAATAACCAATTGGTTCAAATTATCCAGCACGTAGTTCATTTCTTTCTCTTGACCACACCACCAAGAAGCGATCTGCGGTAATAGTAAATCTTCATTCAGAAAGTACTTGGCAATTGCCGGCATAAACGGTATTATTCCCGGATTTTCTATAACTCCACTACCAATTGGGTTTAAGACTGAAACATTTTTTCTGCGTACCACATCTAAAAGCCCGGCTACTCCTAAATGTGAATCCTCCCGAAGCTCTAAAGGATCTGTGTAAACATCATCTACCCTTCTTAAGACCACGTCAATCTGTTTTAGACCTTTTAAGGATTTCATCCAAAGATAGCCGTCGCGCACTACCAAATCCTTTCCTTGGACCAATGGGTAGCCTAAAAAAGACGCTAAATAGGCATGTTCAAAGTAGGTTTCGTTAAGCGAACCTGGAGTAAGAATTACAATATTTGGATTCTCCTTTTTGTCTGGAGAAGCATTGATCAACATCTGATTAAATTCCTGGAAAAAACCAGATAACCGTTTTACGTTCATACTACCATAAATATCCGGTTGTATTCGGCTCGTGGTAGAGCGATTTTCCAATGCATACCCCATTCCGGAAGGTGCTTCTGTACGGTCATTTACGACCCATAATCTTCCATCCGTACCACGGGAAAGGTCCGCTGCATATATAGAAAGGTATTTATTCGTGTTACATTCAATGTCTACACATTGTCTTAAAAAACCTCGATGTCCATAAATGACCTCGTAAGGGATAATTCCGTTTTTAATAAGTTCTCGTTTACCATAAACGTCTTTCAACACTAGATTAAGTATTTCTGAGCGTTGCTTGATTCCTCTTTCAACCAAGTTCCATTCGGAATCATGCAACATAAAAGGAACAATGTTTAGGTTCCATGGCCTATGCATTCCTTTAGGGTCGTTGTATACATTGTACGTAACCCCGTTTTCGGAAAGTAACCAATCCATATCCTTCTGCCGTGCCACCAAGTTTTCATCTCCTAATTTTTCAATCTTATCAAAAAACTTGTTCCAATATGGCTTTATACCCTCTTGCGGGGTAAACAACTCGTCATTGGTATGATCGGTAGAATAGTTATTGAGCCAAGATGTCCTTGTTATCGGCATATACTTGATAATAAATTATTTTTTCCTAAGATCTAAAACATGTGGATATTCATGGTTTATAGGAACTTCCTTATACACAAAGTTATTCGATGCGTTCTTAGGTTCAACCATTCTGCCCACAAAATTTGTTGTAGGTGCCGTTTCTGTCGGCATAACTTCTCCTTGCGTGTGTCCAAAGTCCCAAAAACGATTAATTCTTCTTGATTCCGCTTCGTAGCTGTTTACTGGATAACTATCATATGAACGACCTCCTGGATGCGCTACAAAATAGGTGCATCCGCCAATAGATTTGTTGTTCCATTTGTCCACAATATCAAAAACTAGCGGAGTATCCACACCTATGGTAGGATGTAGGGCCGACCAAGGTTCCCAAGCTTTATAGCGCACACCAGACACATATTCTCCTTTAGTTCCAGTAGGGTTAAGTTCAATCTTAACCCCATTACACGTAAGAACATATCGTTCCTCTGTGAAATTCTTGACCTTTATTTGCACACGTTCCAAGGATGAATCTACATAACGGGCGGTTCCTTGTCCGGACATCTCCTCGCCAAGTACATTCCAAGGTTCTATGGCCATACGCAATTCCAATTCCATACTATTGATAGTTACCATTCCATAAAGTGGAAAACGGAATTCGAAAAATGGGTCAAACCAATCCAACTGAAACGGATAACCTGCCTCGTTCAATTGGGATACAATATCTTTAATATCCTCTTTTACGTAATGTTCCAAAAGGAACTTATCATGCAACTCGGTTCCCCAACGGACCAAATCATGCTTGTAGGGCTTTTTCCAAAACCAAGCTACCAATGTTCGCACCAATAACATTTGCATTAAACTCATTTGCGCATGTGGTGGCATATCAAAAGCACGTAACTCTAAGATACCTAATCGTCCCGAAGAGGAATCTGGAGAATACAGCTTATCAATACAAAATTCCGCACGGTGGGTATTTCCTGTAATGTCGGTAAGAAGATGTCTAAATAATCTGTCTGTGAGCCAGAAAGGAACTTCTTTATCCTCTGGAATTTGCGAAAAAGCAATTTCTAGCTCGTAAAGGTTCTCCAACCGTGCTTCATCTACCCGAGGCGCTTGGCTTGTAGGGCCAATAAAAGCTCCAGAAAACAGGTATGATAATCCGGGATGATGTTGCCAAAAAGTGAGCAAGCTTCGCAGTAATTGTGGGTCACGCAATAAAGGACTATCCGCTGGTGATGCGCCTCCTAAAGTAACATGGTTTCCACCACCGGTACCGGTGTGCTTACCATCCAACATGAATTTTTCTGTACCCAATCTACATTTTTTGGCCTCCTCATAAAGAGCTAGGGTATTATCTGTTAATTCTTTCCAGCTCTTTGCGGGCTGTACATTCACTTCTATAACCCCAGGGTCAGGTGTCACTTTTAATACCTCTAATCGGTTATCTCTAGGCGGTTCGTAACCCTCAAGAATAACCGGCACTTTTAAATCCTTGGCCGTCATCTCTATGCTCGCCACTAAATCCAGAAAATGCTCCACCTCCTCAAATGGGGGGAGGAAAAGGAAGAGTTTATTCTCCCGCACTTCTGCACATAAGGCAGTACGAACAAAAGGTTGTTTTTCCTTCTTGGCCTTAATAGAATTGGCCTTTTTTCGAGATTCAAAAGCATCCCCATATTTAGGTAAGGGTGGCTGTTCTTTGAATAAATCCGGGTCATTGGTAGGCTCGGAAGGCACTTCGGGCTCTTTGGGCAAAGATTCCAAAGGCAATCTTAATCCAATAGGGGAGTTGCCTGGCGTCAAAAAGAGATGTCCAGTTCGTAGCTCCCATTTATTTGTAATCCAAGTGTTTTCTTTTTTTGCCAATGGAAGTACATGCCCCACTTTTTCCCCTATCCCACGGTCCAAGATTTCTCCCAACTTTCTGCGCAGCGCAGTGTCCTTATCATTGTACTCCAATGGATTTACATCAACTGGTAATTTCCCTTCTTCCCATAAAAAATAAAAAGCATCCTCAAAGGCCGGCACAATAGAATTGGTGGAACATCCTAAATGACCAGATAATTTTTTCAAAAAATCCTCAGAAATAGATTTTGGCATCTTATAGTCTCCCGTAAAAGAGCCTAATAATTCAGGATTCTTCCAGATAGACTCCCCATCTTTCCGCCAATGAATTCCTATTGACCAACGCGGTAGCGGTTCACCAGGATACCATTTTCCCTGAGCGTGGTGCAGAACCCCACCTGTTCCAAAACGCTCCATAAGCTTTGTAGAAAGAGAACTTGCCAACTTTCTTTTATGTTCACCGTCAGCTGTAGTATTCCACTCTTCAGATTCCATATCATCAATGGACACAAAAGTTGGTTCGCCGCCCATTGTTAATCGTACGTCCCCTTCTTGCAGTTCTTCTTCAACAGCGAAACCTAAATTGTAGATGGAATTCCATTGTTGTTCCGTATAGGGCTTGGTTACTCGGGGCGATTCAAAAATTCGAGTAACCGAATTATCAAATTCAAATTCAGTATTACAAAAATCCGTAAATCCAGAAACGGGAGCAGCGCTTTCGAAAGAAGGGGTACAGGCCAAAGGAATATGTCCTTCGCCTGCCAATAAACCAGATGTAGCATCCAACCCTATCCATCCTGCACCTGGAAGATATACCTCTGCCCATGCATGAAGGTCAGTAAAATCCTCTTCAGGTCCGGAAGGGCCGTCCAACGACTTTTCATCCGACTTTAACTGCACCAAATAGCCAGAGACGAAGCGAGCGGCAAGCCCTAAATGCCTTAGGGTCTGAACTAAAAGCCATGCGAAATCCCTACAGGAACCCAAGCGGTTCTGTAATGTTTCCTCACAGGATTGAACCCCAGGTTCCATTCGTACTGTATAATTCAGGTATTCGTATAGTCCTTGATTGAGCTCAATAAGAAAATCGATACTTCTTCGTTTTGAGGTATCTACTTTAGTAAGCCACTCCTCTAGTAACGGTCCTTTTTCGGTTATTTCTAAATAAGGCAATAGCTCTTTTTTAAGCCCATCACTATAGGTAAAAGGGAAATCTTCAACAGCTTCCTCCACAAAAAAATCGAACGGATTAATCGTTTTTAGGTCAGCAATAATTTCGACGTCCACGGAAAGCTCCTCTGTTTTATCTGGAAAAACAATCCGGGCAAGATAGTTTCCAAAAGGATCTTGTTGCCAATTAAAAAAATGGTTTTCGGGCTTAATCTTTATGGAGTATGCTTCAATAGGAGTTCGGCTATGGGGTGCCGGCCTCAATCTGAAAATATGAGGTGACAACTGTAC
>JBARUM010000792.1:0-4334 GCA_049645725.1 Maribacter sp. | reverse complement strand
ACTAAGTACTTCATAAGCTTCGGCAGCTTTTTTAAATTGCTCCTCAGCTTTGGCATCTCCAGGATTTTTGTCTGGATGATGTTCCAAAGCGTTCTTTCTGTAGCCCTTTTTTATTTCTGCTGCTGAAGCATTTTTACCAACACCAAGTATGTCATAATAATCTTCCTTCATAATTTTCTTTTAGTTACCTACAACTACTTTGGGGTGGCGTATAATCCTATCGCCTAGTTTATAGCCTTTTTCGATAACATCTATAATCTTACCTTTCATTTTTTTATTTGGTGCAGGAATCTGTGTAATTGCCTCGTGTATCTCGGCATCGAAAGTATCACCCTCACCAACTTCCAAATCCTGTAATCCTTTAGATTTTAATGCTTCCTTTAATTTTCCGTTAATCAATTCTACTCCTTTGAACATTTCCTGATCCTCAGATTTTGAAATTTCTTTCAACGCTCGTTCAAAATCGTCCAAAACAGGCAATAAAGAAACGATGACTTCTTGCCCAGCTGTTTTGAACAAATCCATTCTTTCTTTGGAGGTACGTCTTTTGTAATTTTCGAACTCAGCAAAAAGTCTTAAAAATTTATCTTTTTCCTTACCCAAGTCTTCTCTTAAAGAATCCTCTTCGCTCATTTCCTGTTCTTCGGATACTGAATCTTGTTCATGACCTTCGTTTTCTAAAGTCTCTTCTTTAGAAATCACTTCTTCATCCATTTCGTCCGCTTTATTTTTCTTACTCATGTGCTATTCTATTTTAATGGCTGATTTTGAGGAGGCAAAAGTACTGCCAATTCTTTAAAAATGTCAAAATGTCACAAAAGTTTATAAAAAAATCCGCCGTTAGCGGATTTTACAATTATTAAAATTTATCGATTTTAACTACTATATATACTCCTTATTAAAATCTGAAGTGATTTTACTACAATTGTTTTCCCTTTCATAAATAGATACTAGTGCTCCACATATATTTTGAAAATTAAAAATAAAACCTTCTTCTTCAATTTTTTTACTGCTTACCCTTTGGCTTGCAAAAAGCAGATATGCCATCTCACCAAGAATAATTTTCATAGCAAATGACGGTATATTAGGCAACAAAAGAGGACGATCCAAAACTTTGGCAATTTCTTTCACCAATTTGTTGTTCGTTATGGGATTAGGACCCACACCGTTATAAACACCCTTTAAGCCATTTGTGGCAATAAAGAGAAATATTCTGGCCAAATCCGAAATATGAATCCAAGACTGCCATTGTTCACCACTTCCAAAAGCAGCTCCTAAATAATATTTAATAGGTTTTGCCATCTCCGGAAGCGCACCACCTTTATTGGACATCACTAGACCAACCCTTACTTTGGAAACATTTAATTCAAGATTCTCAAAAGTATCTATTTCCTTTTCCCAGGCTTGTACCACCTCTCCCAAAAAACTATTATCTACTTCCTTATTATTCTCGGAATAATAATTAGTTGTTGAATTCGGATAAATACCAATTGCCGATGCCGATATGAATGACTTTATTTTATGGCTTGGCAATTTACTTATAGCATGGTTTAATGTTCTAAGGGAATTTATTCTACTTTCAAGAATTTCTCTCTTATAGCTACTTGTCCAACGTTTAGAAATACTTGCGCCTGCTAGGTTAATTAGTACCGAAACCCCAGTAAAACAATCCGTATCTATCTCATTAAAATTCGGGTTCCAATAGAAGCCCTCATAATCGGGTTCAGAAACTATCTTTTCTTTCCTAGTAGTTAGATAATTCACAGAATAACCCTTTCTATGACATTGAGAAACTAATTCTCTGCCAATTAATCCTGTAGCACCAGTTATCAATACTTTCATAGGTTAAAGGTATTGCTTTTACATATCGATGGGATATCATTTAATTTCGATTTAACAATGTTGTCTAAAGTTTAACAAACCAGAATATCACCTGGACCACTAAAACTATTTATAAAGAAGTGATTCTAGATTTTTTGACCTCTTAACATTTCTCGTTTTCCAGGAGGTCCCGGAAGGCGTTCAACTCTAAAACCAACTTCCTGCATAGCCCTTCTAACACTACCTTTAGCGGCGTAAGTCACTAAATAACCCCCTGAATGAAGCGCTTTGAACATATTTTTAAAAATAGGTACGGTCCATAATTCTGGCTGTACCCTAGCACCAAAAGCATCAAAATAAATAAGGTTGAACAAATTATTCTCATCAATATGCTTAAAGTCCTTTTTTTCCTTCCAAAGGTCAAAATTTGAGCTAATCTTAATTTTTTCCTCCCATGGCGCCTTATGCATCAAATTAAATTGCCCGTTTAAAGAATGTGCCTTGAGTTCCGAAATATAGTTTAACTGTTCATGCTCCTCTTTAGAAATTGGATAGGCTTCTATGCCCTTATAGAAAATATCCAATTCCAAATTTTCAGATTCCTTTAAAGTAATTAAACAATTAAGACCTGTCCCAAAACCTATTTCTAGAATATTAATTTTGGTTTCCGAGAATAATTGAAGGCCATTTTTAATAAATACATGATAAGCCTCCTGAATAGCCCCGTGTTTAGAGTGGTACTGCTCATCCCAATCCTTAATTTGAATTGTTTTGGAGCCATCTGCCGTAGTAATGATTTCCCTCTTCAATTTACTGTTTTAAAAGAACACCATCCGCCTCAAAACCATAAGTCGTCTTAGGTTTGGTAATATCATCTATTTGTTTTTGAGACATTCCGCCATCTTTTGCAAAATGCTTTTGATCCGCAACGCTCATTTCTTCTACAAAAGCAAGGCCGTTTACAACGACTTCTTTGCCCTCAATATCCGTAGGCATAAAAAACCCATAGTTTTTAAAACGTACCATGGATTCTTCCCCATTAGCCAATTCCAGTTTCATCCAACATCCTTTTACCTTGCATACTTCCTTGACTCTTGCAGTAAATTTAGTTTGCAACGTGTCAGAAGCTCTCATCCTTTTATAATCACCAAACATTTCTTTTGTTGTTTGCGCATTTTTAAAATTAATCTTATCTCCAAAAGAAATTAGCGATTCACGACTTATTTCAGAATTATTTTCAGGTTCGTTGGTTTGTGACGCACACGAAAAAACGGCAAATACCAACACAATAAAACTGTTAAAACCTTTCATATCCAATAAAAATTAAGTGTAGGAGAACAAAATTGGTCATTTTTGATTTAAAAAAGAAGTAGCAATTGGGATATTTCCTTAATTTTATTTGATTAAATATATATTGATGAGCATTGAAACTAAAAATATTATCGTTGAAAAAGCGAAGACCTCAAAAATAAGTCAAATAGATTTTGACAACCTGGCTTTTGGATCAGTCTTTACGGATCATATGCTGGTCTGTGATTATAAGAATGGTTCTTGGGAAACCCCAAAGATTGTTCCTTACCAACCTATAACACTAGAGCCTTCCTCGAAAATCTTTCATTACGGACAATCTATTTTTGAAGGCATGAAGGCTTACAAAGATGATAAAAACGATATATTTCTTTTTAGACCATTGGACAACCACAAGCGTTTTAATATTTCAGCAAAACGTATGTGCATTCCTGAGATTCCGGAGGAACATTTTATGGAGGGTTTAACTACGTTGTTGCAGATAGACGAAGCCTTTATTCCAAAAAAAGCAGGGAGTTCCCTATACATTAGACCCTTTATGTTCGCTTCGGGTAAAGGATTTCATGCCTCTCCTGCTGATGAGTATAAATTCATAATTGCCTGTGCCCCATCAGGAGCGTATTTTTCAGGAAAAGTTAAGGTACTCATAGAAGAAACCTACTCAAGATCGGCCAATGGCGGCGTTGGTTATGCCAAGGCGGGCGGTAATTACGCTGGACAGTTTTATCCAACGCAATTGGCCGTAGCCAAAGGATACAATCAAGTAATCTGGACGGACGATACCAGTCATGAATATATTGAGGAGGCTGGTGCTATGAACATTTTTGTACGTATAAAAGACACATTGATAACAGGACCGACGAGCGATAGAATCCTAGATGGTATAACTCGAAAAAGCATTTTAGAAATCGCTAAAGACTTAGGCATTACTACGGAAGTTAGAAAAATTTCCGTTACCGAAGTTGTAAATGCCGCAAAAAATGGAGAACTGATGGAAATGTTCGGCGCAGGAACCGCAGCAGTAATTTCACCAATTTCTACATTTGGCTTTAGAGGTACGGACTATGTGCTGCCAGAATTGGATAACAGTTATGGTACTGAGCTAAAAAAAATAATTACAGATATACAATACAACAAAACGGAAGATAAGTTTGGTTGGCGATTTAAAATCACTAAATAAAAAAGGGCCTTGAGCCCTTTTTTAT
>JBARUM010000791.1:0-4316 GCA_049645725.1 Maribacter sp. | reverse complement strand
GTAAAAAAGCCCCCACAAAATCCACGGGTTTAATTGCTGAAAAAGCCATGGTCGTTTCGGCACGCGAGGAAGCTTCAAAAATAGGGGTGGAAATTATGAGAAAAGGAGGTAATGCTTTTGACGCCATGGTAGCAACAGAAATGGCCTTGGTAGTCGCCTATCCTTTTGCGGGAAACTTAGGCGGTGGAGGATTTATGGTGTACAGAAAAGCAAACGGAGATGTTGGAGCCCTGGATTATAGGGAGAAAGCGCCCTTGTCCGGGCATAAGGATATGTATCTGGATTCCCTTGGTAATGTAATACCCAACATGAGTACTTTGGGTGCAACTGCCGTTGGCGTTCCAGGCACCGTAGCCGGAATTATTGAGGTTCATAAAAAATTTGGTTCGCTTTCATTAGAAGAAATTTTTGAGCCTGTTATCGCATTGGCGGAAAAAGGTATAGTTGTTACGGCGAATCAAGAAAAAAGACTGGCAAGCCAACGTGATAAGTTTATTGAGGTGAATGGGGACAGCACCAAATTCGCAACGGAGTTTAAAAAAGGTGATATGATAACCTATCCGACACTGGCCAATACCATGCGCAGGATTGCCGAGAATGGCAGGGATGGTTTCTACAAAGGGGAGACCGCTCAAAAACTTGCAGCTTTCATTCAAGAAAAAGGTGGGTATGTAACCGAAGAGGATTTGGCCAAATATGAGGCGGTATGGCGGCAGCCAATAATATTCAACTACAAGGACTTGCGAATCATTTCCATGAGTCCACCTAGTAGTGGGGGCGTAACTATTAATCAAATATTTAAAATGATGGAACCCTACGAGGTTTCTGAGTTTGGTCATAATTCCGCCAAAACCATACAATTATTCACTGAAGCATCCAGAAGGGCTTACGCCGATCGTAATTATTATTTGGGCGACCCTGATTTTGTGGATATTCCCTTGGACATTCTTTTGAGCAATTCCTATTTGAAGGAACGTATGGCAAACTTTTCATTTAACAAAGCCACCAAATCTTCGGAAGTGGAAAGAGGAAATGTGGAAATCGTGGAAAGTATGGAAACCACGCATTATTCTATTGTTGATGCTGAAGGAAATGCTGTTTCTGTTACTACAACGCTAAACGGAGCATATGGTTCCAAACTTTATTCTGATGAATTGGGCTTTTTTCTGAACAATGAGATGGATGATTTTAGTTCAAAAGCGGGTGTTCCAAATATGTTCGGATTAATTGGTGCCGAAGCAAATAGCATTGCTCCTGAAAAGCGAATGTTAAGCAGTATGACACCGACGATTGTTGAGCGCGATGGTAAACTTTGGCTAGTAGTAGGAACACCCGGAGGTTCAACCATTATTACCGCCGTTGCCCAGACCATCTTAAATACCTATGAATTTAACATGAGCATGCAGGATGCCGTAGACGCGCCGCGTTTTCATCATCAATGGTTACCGGATATGGTCATTTTTGAACCGGAAGGTTTCTCGGATTCCTTAAAAGAGGAGATAAAATCCAAGGGCTATATTATTAACGAGGAGCGAACTCCTATTATCGGTAAAGTCGATGCGATACGAATACTTTCCAATGGAAAATTGGAAGGAGGCGCCGATAAACGTGGAGATGATGCTGCTGTTGGATATTGAGTTCGAGTACCAAGCGCAAGTTCAATACCAAATCATAAATTCAAGATTATCTAAAAATATTGATCATACGGCAATATGTTTAAAAAACTATTGAAAATTTTAGGAGTACTCCTTTTATTAATACTCATTGCTTTTGGTATTCTTTACGTTATTTATAATGAAAAGCTACCTGAGGGAAAATCTGGCCTTGAGGCAGACGCTTTAGCACGAAAAATGCTGACAAGTCTTAATTACGAGCAATACAAGAAAACACGTTTTTTGGAATGGTCCTATCAAGGTGGGGCAAACCAGTACAAATGGGACAAAAAAAATGGAACGGTTGAGGTAAAATGGGATGAATACAGGGTGAATATAGATTTAATTGCTCCAGAATCTAGTTTAGCCTATAAAAATGAGCAGCGCCTGAATGAAAATGAAAGCAAGGATGTTATAGAAAAAGCAATCGACTATTTTAATAACGACTCCTTCTGGTTGGTAGCGCCCTATAAAGTTTTTGACAAAGGCACCACAAGAAATGTTGTTGATTTAGAAGACGGACTCAAGGGACTTTTAGTTACTTTTTCTTCTGGTGGAACAACTCCCGGAGATTCCTATTTATGGATACTTCAACCCAGCGGTTTCCCTAAAAGCTTTAAAATGTGGGTGAAAATCATTCCAATTGGGGGGATAGCGGCCACGTGGGACGACTGGTTAGTAACTGAAAGCGGAGCTTTTCTCCCAAAATCACATGAATTGGGACCCTTTACTCTTTCTATGGGAGATGTTAGAGGATACAATCCTTAAAACTCTACCAATCCGAATTCATTTAGAACAACTTCCCATTCTTTTGTTTCCTTAATATCCAATATACGCTGTGAAATTTTCTGTTCTAATTTTGTATGCGTTTTAGGTAGAGCAAAAGCGTAGAACTGTACATCAAATTTTAAGGGTAGTAATTCCAAATCATTAAGACTGGAATCTTTTTGAATTCTATAATGAAGTATGGGCTCGTCGTATATGAAAGCTTCAATCTCACCAGTTGTCAAATCTGTTAAGCCTTGCACAACACCGGGATAAGTCTTCACCTTCTTAAAAAAATGTTCGGATAAAAAAGTACGTGTTCCTGAATTGGCCACTGTACCAACCTTCCTATTCTTGAACTCATTAAACCCTTCCGGATTGTTAGTAAGTTGGTTAACGGTAAGGCTAGAAGCTATGCTCGCCGTAAGGCCAGAAATAAATAACAATCCCCCGAACATTAAAACCAAAGCAGAAACTTTTCCAAGCTTTGTTTTTGGGGCCTTATCACCATATCCTACCGTAGTTAAGGTAACAGCGGACCACCAAATTCCGTCCCAAATACCCCTAGAGCCCGGTCTAAATGTCTCAGGATTTTCTTTTCGTTCAAACCACCAACCGAGTATACCAAAAATAAAGATGATAAGTAAAAGCAGTAGTAATCCTTTCAAGAAATTTGAATTAAAAAATCCCTCTAAAAAACGCAATAACTTTTTTAATGATGATGTTTGCGCAATAGCAACGGTAGCATTAGAGGCAAAAAATGAATGAGTGAATTCCATGTTTCTGCTACGGTCACTGGTAATTGTCAACGGATTAATACTTAAATCGATTCCTCCTGTACTAAGAGAATCCAACATATCCGAAAAACTCATCGGCACCAATTCATAGTTCAATTTCAAGTCCTTTGCAACCTGTTTCCAGAGCCAGATATTTAACCCAGACAAGCCTCTATCTTCTTTAACGATAAAAGGAGCCGCGGGAGTATAACCCACCAGTAAAGTATCACGAACAGCTTGACCTTGAAGTAAGAATACGAATAAAAAAAATACTGTGAATAAAAAATTTCGCATTTGAATGCATTGAGTACTAGCACTTAAATATACATTATTTACAGATTACTAAAATCATCGTAAAACTTAATAAAAAAGTATATTTTTAAAAAATCAAACACTAAAGTATGGAAATAAAACTGCTACGGCAAGAAGAGGTAACTACCGGTCTACAAAATCAATTATCCGTGCTATACAAGCAACTAAATGCGGAATTAAAACAGCTTTCCCTAAAATCGATTTTAGAAGCACCGGATTGTATAGACATTGCTTGCTCTTTCCATGGAACGCAGTTGGTGGGAATCGCCATGATGGCTAATTACAAAGTAGTCTCCGGTTATAAGGGTATGATCGAAGATGTTGTTGTATCCGAAGAATTCCGTGGACAACGTATTGGAAAAAAGCTTATGGAGAAACTATTGGAGCAAGCAAAAAAAAGAAAATTAAACGATGTCCTACTTTTTAGTGGACATCATAGAACGGCAGCCATAAATCTTTATAAAAGTCTAGGGTTTAAACTAAAAAGTAGTGGATTATACGTTAAGAAAATGGAATAATCCTATTCAACTTTTTTTACGTGCTGCAGTTGATTTTTTAATTCCTGCATTGATTCCTGTAACTGTCTCAACAATCCACTATCTGTAGTCGCATCTACATTAAAGGTGATTTTACTACTCACCTCCCAGATTTCTTGCACCTGAAAAGGTTTAATATCATAAGGCGGATAGGTTTCGTTGAGCGAAACCAAAGTAAGGTTGTTAGAATTTGGGCGTTTCTCTATTTTCTTAACCATTATAGAATCTTGTAACACTACAACATATATTTTATTGGCGCTTACATAATCTATATG
>JBARUM010000790.1:0-3707 GCA_049645725.1 Maribacter sp. | reverse complement strand
GAATACAAGAGCTGTAAAACAACTTCTGGACTCTATCGTCTCGGATAATAGAGTTGATAAAAATAGAATTTACCTGACCGGTTTAAGTAGAGGAGGGGGGGCAGCATGGGAAATGGCGGTTCAATATCCAGAAACCTTTGCTGCAATGGCAGTAGTTTGCGGTATGACGCCCTTACCATACGCATCTTGGATAAATAAAGAAATGCCCATGTGGGTTTTTCATGGGGAAGAAGATGATTCCATTCCTATTTCTGAATCGGAAACGATGGTAGCCAAGTTGAAAGAAATGGGCTACTCGGTTAAATTTACCAAATACGCTGGAGTAGGTCATAATTCATGGATTAATGCATATAAAACGGAAGAGCTGTATGAGTGGTTGGTAAAGCAAAGCCTAGAAAAATAGTTTTTTGGGGCTATTGCTACAAGTTTAAAACCCTTACTTTTAGTAATAAATTGAAACACCCTCAATAAATGATTATTCCTATACCAAAGAACTAATGAATTTTCGTGCATTTTATCACAATCAATTGGCTGGAACTGTTTTTGGTAAAAAATAGATAAATTTCTCCGCCATCTTTTAATTGCGTTTTTTTCCTGATTTCGGAAACTGTAATCGGAAAATTCCTAACGGTAATATTTGCTTTGTCGAATTCAAAAGATTTAAGACGTTTTTTACTAAATGGAATAACTTCATCTATTTTAAATCTACGTCCTGGGAATTCTATTAATCGTGTTGAGGTGTATAAATGGGAATGTTGGTTCAGTTTTTTAAGACCATACCGTTCGCCCAATAAACGGTATGCACCTGATTTTAATATTGGGGCATTTGGCTCATAAAGATAGTTTTCCGGTAAGGAGTATTCGGAAACGGCATGTTTCTCTTCATGATTATAAAAAACGAATTCTTGTTTAAGGTTTTTAATAAGATTAACCGTTCTTACCTGTATAGGGCCAGAATACCCTTTTTTTAGTACCCAAAGTAATTCTTTCACCTCATTTTCTACTCCTACAATGTGTACCTCAAAAATATTTTTTAATTGACCTATGCCTGCATCCAAGTCCAATAATGGCCCAGCTTTAATTAAAAGATTACTGGATTTTGAGAAAAGTAAATCAAGGTGTTTTGTAACATCAGGAATGCAATCAGAAAGAAAATAAACTTTTTCTTGCTTTTCTGTTCTTCTAGATGGGTCAAGATATATCCAATCAAAATTGATATTACTATCAGATAAAAATGATAGGCCATTTCCGCATATCACTTCAATGTTAAGTGCTTCTAACTGTTTAAAATTATGACTTGCAATTGTTGATAGCTCATTATTTTCTTCCAAGTGATAAATCTGCTTTACTTTTTTACTGAAAGCATAACTATCTACTCCAAACCCGCCGGTAACATCCAAAAGTGTCTTACCATTTACAATACCAGTCTTATAGTTTGCCGTAAGTTCTGAAGAAGTCTGTGAAATATTTAGTTTGTTGGCATAGTAAATATTGGAGGTAGAAAACCAAGTTGAAAGTTTTTTTGTGCTTTTTGCTTTGGCTTCAATTTGTTCTACCAATTCTTTCATAGAAACATTTTGAAAAGGGCTTTTGGCAAATAGAAGCGAGAGAACGTCTGTATGCAGATGTTCCAAAATATAATCTTGAACCTCACTTTTTAGAATATGCTTGTTCACTGCTACGTCATAAATCCTCCGTCAGAGATTTTACTATTTTATTGTCGTCCAAAAATTCTTTGCAAATTACTTTAATCGCCGTATAACCTGGAACAGCTACAATCATACCCACCACACCAAAAAGTAATCCGGCAATGATTATGATAAGGAATATTTCTAGCGGATGTGATTTTACGCTGTTGGAAAAAATAAAAGGTTGGGAAAAAAAGTTGTCTACTAATTGTCCAATAACAAGTCCAATAAGCACATATCCGGCTTTTGGTAAAATTACCTCACTGAAATCGGCCCCTAAGTTACTTGTCATGGTTAGGATTAGCATAAGTACTCCACCTATAATAGGACCTACATAGGGGATGATATTGAACAGTGCACATAAAAATGCGATGACAATCGGATTTTCAATTCCAACGGTCAGCAAAACAATGGTATAAATTACGAACAGGATAAAAATTTGTAGCAGTAATCCAACAAAATATCTCGAAAGTAAACCGTTAATCTTATCAATAGAATTAATTGTTCCCTTTTCTTTGGTTTTTGGGATAAATATCAATAATCCATTCTGGAAAAGCTTACTATCCTTTAGAAAAAAGAAAGTGATAAATAATACCGAGAATAGTCCAATGCTGGCTGTGCTTAGTACATCTAGGAAAGAGTTTAAAAGGTTCGGAATGAATCCTATATCCAACCCCTCCAATATATTTTTTTCTATTTCAGCCTCTTCAATGACTTCCTCAACTACATCTGAGGAGAGGCCTAAATATTGCGTAATTTGATTATATAATGTATTAAGGCTTGCCTGGAGCTCATCAATATTTAGAAGTGAAAGGTTTTTGCTCTGTTCCGATAGTAATGGGATGAAAAGCGCAAAGATACCCGCTAAAATCCCAACCATTAAAAGCATAGTGGCTACTACCGCCAATACATTAGGAAATTTTAATTTTCTTCTTAAAAACAAAACTAATGGCCTTCCTATTAATGCAGTTACAACAGCAATGGCTAAGTAGGCCAGAACAGACCGAATCACATATAAAAAATAAGCTAGCAGTACTAAACCTACCATAATGGCAACCGCCCTAAGAATGCCTTTAGTTATCGTTTTGGATGTCATTTTTAATTTTTGAAAACGTATGAAACAATATTGGCCCCCATTTCTAAGGCTTTTTTTCTAAGCTCTTCAGGATCGTTATGTACTTCGGTATCCTCCCAGCCATCTCCAAGGTCAGATTCCAAAGTGAGCAATAATACCAATCTGTTTTCATGAAAAACACCCATAGCTTTAGGTCTTTGACCATCGTGCTCATGTACTTTGGGCAGACCTTTTGGAAAGTTATACACTTGATTAAAAATAGGATGGTCAGCTCCAAGTTCTTCCAATTGGTTATTAGGAAATAATCTTTCCAACTCCCTCATAATATAGGGTTTCATCCCATAATTATCATCAATGTGTAAAAAGCCTCCGGAGAACAAGTAATTTCTTAGATTCTCTAGCTCATCTTCTGAAAAGACAACATTACCGTGTCCGGTCATATGAAGAAAAGGATATTGAAATATTAAATTACTGCCAGCCTCTACAGTTTCTGGTTTACCTTTGATACTTGTCCCAATCTCATTATTGCAAAATTCTATAAGATTGGGTAGGGCAGTTGGATTCGCATACCAATCACCGCCACCTTGATATTTTAAAATTGCAAGTTCTTGGGCATAAATTGGTGAAATCATAAAAAAAACCCAAAAGCCCAAAACCAATGTAAGTTGTTTCATTTATAACCGAATAATTGAAAATCAAATTTACATAATATCGCTATGAAACGACTTATCTTACCTGTATTGTTTGCCGTAGTTCTAATTTTTATGGCTTTTAAGGAGTATAATTATTCCCAATCCGAACTCATGGACAATCAAGCTGCTTCACCCAAGGTAGCTGATAATGGCATTGTTGTTTTGGAACTTTTCACCTCTCAAGGGTGCTCCAGTTGCCCAGCGGCCGATACTCAGCTTGAAAAGGCAAAAAAGAACTATCCGAAAAATGTT
>JBARUM010000789.1:0-3754 GCA_049645725.1 Maribacter sp. | reverse complement strand
CAGTATATCCTTTTTTGCCGGGTCTAGTATGGATTTAAATTGATATTGCACTGTAACACCAGTCATTTTTACGCTTAGCAACTTCTCAACCTCTTCCTTGGAAGAAGATTCATATTGCAAGACCGTACCTTCTTTTTGATAGCCTAAGGCCAAAAATTCCATTTTTTTCTCTTCAAAGGAACCCGGATCAAACCCCTGCTCTTTTAATGAGGTAAAGTATTTTTCTTTAAATTCTTCTAGACTTCTGCATTGCGGATCCGAGTAGTATAGCTGTTCCATATTAAGGGTTGCTTTTACTTTGTAGTTCGTGGTTACTCTTTCTATAAGAGCGTTTCCAGACGCGGAAACCGTTTTTCTTGTGTCTTTTGTTTGTGCTTTGGCCATAAATGCAAAGAATAGACTCGTGATAAAAATTAATCTTTTCATTGTTTAGTTTTTAAATTATGAGACTGTATATAGTAAAGAGGCAATAATCATCCATGTACCTACTACTAGGCCAAGAATGCCAAGTTTTCCTTGCTTCGCGGCAATTTTATTTCGTAATTCTGCTGCCTTTGCCTGAGCTTCTGGGTTCTTGCCCATAAATAACTTGTTCATTAATCCAGACCCCAACATAAAGCCTAACGTGGTTTCAACTAAACTGCCTGCTGCTAGGGTTGCCCACCAGATGGGTGCAGTGGTCAACCATCCCAGATTGAGTATACTGGTAATAATGCCCCAAACTCCAAGAATACAGAATACGAGCCCTATCCAACCTTGGTAAGGCTCAATTTTTTCTAATAATTCCTTGGCATTTGGTTTTCTTGAAAGGATTAAGGACGGCACTGCAATAATGCTTAATAATACTAATGAAATTCCGTTGATCATAATTAAAGGGTTTTTATAAATTGATACTACAAAGATGCAACCTCTGGCTTTGGGCTACAGCCCCTTTTTCCGTAGAAATACAATCCCAGTTTTCAGGGAGTACTATTAATAATTTAGTATAGAAGAGCGCCAAACACTTTGTGATCGGATAGTAGAGTAGTAAAAAGAGGACAGGAGAATAAGAGCGTCAAAAGGCTTAGTCCAAAAGACCAAGTTTAATGGCATATTTAGTAAGACCTGCTAAATTGCGCACTTCTAGTTTAGAAATTAGATTCTTGCGGTAGCTTTCAATGGTATGTTTGCTTAGGAACAATTTATCTGCTATCTCTTGCGTAGTAAATTCTTCTGCAATCAATGTTAGCACTTCTTTTTCTCTTTTGGATAATGATTCCATTAAGGTTCGTTCGTTGGAGAACATCCCTTTTAAATAAACATCCTTTATGGACTGTGAAAAGTATTTTTCACCATTTAATATGGTTTCTATGGCGGTTATTAACTCCTCTTTTTCGGCATTTTTAGGAACATAGCCGTCAACATTATCTTTTGTAAGTGCCTGTACGGTAACGGCATCATGCAACATACTAACGACCAGAGTTTTTACGTTCGGATGCTTGGCCTTTATATGTTTATTTAATTCAACGCCATTAAGTTCTGGCATGTTTACATCGGTAATGACCAAATCTATTGCTTCATCAGTATTTATATCTAAGTATTTCGCCACATTTTTTCCGCTATTGGCTGTGAGAATAATTTGGTAGTCTTCCTTGTGTTCTAAAATACTAAGAAGTCCGTCTAAAAACATCTTATGATCATCGGCAATTATTAATTTGTACATCTTCATGTTTTGTTTTTTAAAGGTATTTCAATAGTAATAACAGTTCCGCGACCAATTGAGCTATCCAAGTTCATATGGGCTTTTAGTAATTGCAATCTGTTTTCTATATTACTTAACCCGATACCCTTTTTGGCTTTACTTGTTTCAAAACCAACTCCGTCATCTTCAAATAGAACTTGTACCATATTTTCAAAAACCGTTACATTTAATTCTACATTCTCTGCGCTTGCATGCTTAATGGTATTGGTTAATAATTCTTGAATGATTTGATACAGTTCTACCTTGAGCAACTCTTTTAAATCATTTATTTTATCCTTGGGATGAACCAAAAAGGCAACCTTCATTTGCGAGCCGTTCTCAATTTTTTGTATATATTCAGAAATTAAAATTGAAAATGCATGTTGATTGAATTTCTTGGGAACCAAATCATGGGATATATCGCGAACAAGTTCATAAGTCTCGTTAACCTGACTCACAATTTCTTTTTGCAACGGGTTATCATTTTCAAGATTTCCTAGTTGTAGTTTTATCCCAGCTAGGTTTCCTCCAATACTATCATGAAGCTGCTGGGATATTCTAGTGCGCTCTTCCTGCTGTGCTTCAAGTGCCGTTTTAGCTAAATTAAGTTCCTGCTCGTTCAGGAGTCCACTTATTTTTCGGGTATTTAATTCTTTTTGCTGAAGATTAAGCTTACTCTGGGTCTGCAACTTTTGATAGTAGACAAAAAGTAATGCCGTAATAGGAATAAGCAATACCAAGAAGCCGTATAAAAATGCTTTTTTAATCGTTTTTTGACGATCAATCTCAGCTTGCTTAGCCAGTTGTTCTTTCTTTAACTCAAAGATTTGGCTCTCTTTCTGCAGGGTTTGATATTTAAATTCCAATTCTTGAATTGCCTTGCTATTCTGCTGTTGTGTAATTTCCTTAGAGACCAATGTGTATTGCGTCATTAAATTATAGGCGTTCTGGTAATCGCCTTTGGCCGCATAGGTTTTTCTTAGGCTGTTAATGATATCTTTTTGTAAATCCAATCTGTTCCATTGCATTGCGTTGGCATAAGCTGTGGAAAGGGTCATCTCGGATACTTGATAATTCTCTAAATCTCTGGAAAGGCTGCCATAGCGAACTACAGCTTCTGTATAAAGGTCAAATAAATTATTCTTCAGGGATTTGTCAATTACACCTTCTAACAGGTTTAAGGACCTATCATAGTTGGTTTCCTTTACCGCTAGTAATGCCCTTGCCATGGCGATTTGTAAGGTCAACTTTAAGGGCGCCTTGGTATTTGAAAGCCTACGTGCAGTTTCAAAATAAGATGAAGCGGTATCCAAATCCTCCTGGTTCAAATAGGAAATCCCTAAATATAAGTTCGCCTCTGCTGCTAAGGAATTATATTCAAGTTGCGCTGCACAGTTTTTTAATAGATCATATGCCTTTTGATACATCTGCTTTCTGATGTACACTTTGCCTAAGCCTAGTTTTAATTGGTAACTTATAAGTGTGGTGTCAGATTTTTCTAATTGAGAAATACCCTCGACATATGCTTTGAGAGAAGCATCATATAGGCCATTTAAATATTTCCCCTCACCCAAAAGATACTTTGCTCTTACAAGGTGTAGTGGTTGGTTTATGTTTATTTCATTGGACAGGGCAATGGAATTAATTGCTTTACTATAGTGAATTAAGGAATCCGAATTTCCATAGGTACTATAAGCCTTAGCAATTTCATATAAGATGGGCAGTTTGTCTTTCTCTGATTTTGCAGATTTCAACTCGGAATAAAGAGAATCGTTCAACGTATCGGGAATATATCCAAAAGCCTTAAAATTCACTTCTTTTTGGCCGTATACGTGAAATACATTTGTGAGGCCAAAGAATATAAATAGAGCGACCCTCCCACTGTATAGGCATAAGGAAAGTGCTGTTCTGCCGTAAAAATCAGCTAAACGTTTACCCATCACTAGATTTTTACTATCTAAGGACATTTATATGTAATTGCTCAATTAAATTCAAAATTACAGTATTCTCAACTTTAAAATCACACTGTTTACA
>JBARUM010000788.1:0-3884 GCA_049645725.1 Maribacter sp. | reverse complement strand
ACAACCCGAGGATGAAGGTGTAGCTTTGATGCCAGATATAGGAGTTTACGATAAATATGCCATTCAATGGGGTTATAAGCCCATCTTGGATAAATCCGCGGAAGAAGAAAAAACCACCTTAGATAGTTGGATATTAAAACATGCGGGTGACCCTTTATACCGTTTCGGCAACCAACAGGTTGGAGATGTCGTTGATCCAAGTTCACAAACCGAGGATTTGGGTGATGATGCCGTTAAAGCGAGCCTGTACGGTATAGCCAACTTAAAACGTATTGTTCCAAAATTAATAGAATGGACCAAAGAAGATGGTAAGGATTATGATGACCTGGAAATACTTTACGGACAAGTTGTTTCCCAGTTCAATAGGTATATGGGGCATGTATCCAACAATATAGGAGGTGTTTATGAATACCATAAGACCTATGAACAGGAAGGAGCGGTCTATACTCCCGTAGCAAAAGAGCACCAAGCCAAGTGTATGTTATTTTTACAGGAAGAATTATTTCAAACGCCTGTATGGATGTTGGACCATGATATCTTTGGGAAAATACAGTATTCCGGTTTTGTGGAAAGAGTGCGCTCCATACAGGTTCTTACGCTCAACAACATCCTTAGTCTAGGCAAAATGGCACGTCTTATTGAAAATGAGACCGCTAATGGTACCGATGCCTATTCCCTGATTGAAATGATGAGCGATTTAAGAAAAGGGATTTGGTCAGAATTGCCATCGGGAAGAAAGATAGATACCTATAGAAGAAACCTCCAAAAAGCACACATAGACCGTCTGGCCTATTTAATGACGGCTGAAAATCAGGCAAAAAAGACAAATTTTAGAGGCTCTCGAAAATCAACTGCGGTAAATACGAGTCAGTCGGATATTCGCTCCTTGGCACGTGCGGAACTCAATACTCTTAAAAGAAGTATCAGAAATGCAACTACACGTATTTCGGACAAGATGAGCACATATCATTTACAAGATGCGGTAGAACGTATTGATATGATTTTAGACCCAAAATAACAAGATTGTAAAAGCCTTGATTTTTAAGCGAAATCGATGAAAAGCAGATATCTCCGATAACCCGATTTGCTAAACCACATCCAATAGAATATTGCCATCAGAAAAAGCCCATTTCACAACAATGGGCTCTTTTATGTTCTAATATTTTCTAGTTTAGGAATCAATCTAAGAAACCCATATCATGAACAGAAAAATAAAAAGTTTAATTTACTTAAGTTGTTTTATTATGGCATCTATACTATATAGTTTAGTATTTACGGAAGATTTTGCAGAGGAATTATCTGAAACCAAAGAATTAGTAAAGGTGGATATTGTGATTAGACCTTTTACCAACCAATTGAACCATACCCAAACAGAATAATTTACCAAACAACCCAAATCTGAAGCACGGTTTTACCGTGCTTTTTTTGTTTTTATGCGACTAACTTCCAGTTAATACTTTCCCAAAAATAGATGTGTAATTAAACCTTACCCACAAATGGTGGTCATAACTATGAAATCAATAAAAATTAATAACATGAAAAAAATAGTTATAGTAATGCTTTTGCTAGCGGGAGTAACGGCAACGGCTCAAAGAAATGAAACCAAAGGTCGCCAACATACCATGAAAGATTTATCTCCAGAGCAGATTGCCACCCTACAAACAAAGAAAATGACCTTGGCGTTAGATTTGAACGAGGAGCAACAGACGAAAATGAAAGCTTTATTCGCGTCTAATGCTGTAGAACGTAAGGCTCACATGGAAGCTCGAAAAGCAAAGAAAGAAAACGACGAAAAAATGACTGCCGTAGAAAAGTACACTATGGAAAATAAGCGTCTAGACCATAAAATTGCTCAAAAGAAAGAAATGAAGCAATTACTAAATGACGAGCAGTATGCCAAATGGGAAAAGATGCAATATAAGAGAGATATGCACCGAAAAGGAAAAGACAAGGAAGGAAAAAGAAGAGAACGATAGTTTTTGGTTGGATTGTTTAGTTTGGTTTGAATGATGAAAAGCCCTGTATACTTGCAGGGCTTTTTTTAATACAGATTTCTTGTTGGAATGAAAAGGAGAAACCGTTAAAGAAAAATAAAATATAGATTCTGCTGATGTAATTATTTATAGGGGTACTTCCACGCAGTGTTTGTTTTCGTTCAGACCGCTAAGTTTAGGAATTCATTAATTTAATAGATTCAACAAATAGTCTTGATTGCCTTACTACTGGCGGTCTAGGTCTTACTGATATTGGGTATGAGAGGATTTTCGGTGGAATTGCCTTGGAGTTATATCAAAATATAAAACACCATCAAGACGCTACCAATTAGGTTTAGCAGGTAAAATACTTCTTAAAAAGTTAACTTTGAGTTCTGTTAGTCTGTCCGTTGACAGAATTACGGTAATCTATCCATTAATTAATGACTATTTTAAAACCACCGCTAGCAATAGCAAGTAGTAAATGAAGGATTAAATTAATTAATATAGCATCCTTAAAATGAACACAGATCGAAAAATTGAAGTAATGGAAAATATCCTTTTTAATTTTATTTCAAAACATATAGCACTATCCGAGGAAGAAAAGAAAACGATACTTTCGCTTGATATTTTTCGCACTGTAAAAAAAGGAACTGTTCTACTAAAAGAGGGCCAGTATTCTCTTGAAGGTTATTTTGTTCTGAAAGGATGTTTACGGACGTATTATCTTATTGATGGCGAAGAAAAGACCACCGATTTTTACACGGAGATGGAAGGTATAACACCAAACTGTGTGCTGAGCAAAGAAGCTTCCAAGTACTATATCTCATGCGCTGAAGATTCTATTATTACTATTTCCAATCCAGATATGGAAGCAGAAATTTTTGAGAAATTTCCAAAATTTGAAACACTTTGTCGTATCCTTTCAGAACAGCTCATATCCAAAAATCAAAGTAGTTTTGATACATTTAAAACTTCTACTCCCGAGCAACGCTACTTAAACTTATTACAAACCAGACGAGATTTGGTACAACGTGTACCGCAACATCAATTGGCGAGTTATTTAGGTATTACCCCACAATCTTTGAGCCGGATGCGAAGCAGACTAATTGAAAAAAAAGCTTAGACTTCACATCTTTATTAACTTAAGTTAATAATCTTTAGCGTACCTCGTATTTACTTTTGCAATCTGATTAACTCCTATTAATAACATATATGCAAAAGAAAAAAACAGCTATTGGTTTGTTCCTTTTTCTAATAGGCGCTGGGCAACTTAATGCGCAATATGATACACCGGACACCACTTTTAAAGGTTGTTTTATAGGGAGCAGCCTTTTTATGTTGGGAAATTTGGATTCTGATGAGAGACCAAGTTATGTGCAATTTAATATTGGCTACCGTATTTCTGTTAGAGACGTAATTTCATTGGAACTTAAAACTTGGAAATACTATAAGCCATTGGGATTACCTTATGGAAAATCGTTCAGTGCACCTGAAGAAAAATTTCCGGGATACATTCAAGAATTTGGATTTGCACTTGCCTATCAACGTTTTTGGTGGAAAGGATTATATACTGGCATCCACGCAATGAGTGCTTGGCAGTCTTTTGTTAACGATGATAGCAATAAAATTGATGATGGGTTTCAGATATTCAATACGTATAGATTTGGCTACCATTTTAAAATTTTAAAAGGTAAATTTTTTATTGAGCCATCCTTGGCAATAACGCATCGTCCTTACCATACCAAAATGCCCGAATCTTTTAAGTTACTGGACGATAAACATTCCAAATTCTTTTTTGGGGAACCTGGACTTCATTTTGGTTTTAATTTTTAAAATAAGCATTCTGAATGATGGGTATAAAAACTAAATTATCAATGTTATGGCTTGTGGTCATGCTCAATCTTATGT
>JBARUM010000787.1:0-2098 GCA_049645725.1 Maribacter sp. | reverse complement strand
GATCTACGATATAGTTTTCACTCCAATCGCCTATCTGTGCTATATTACTAGCCTGGGTCTGTACAATGGCCTCTTCCCAACCGTCGGATTTAATTACACCTTCGCCGGTAATGGGATTTTCGGAATGTCTGCCCACATGACTGGAGCCTCCATATTCCGCATGTAAAAAACTTTTATATAGCGGTTTATAGGTGTCAATGGCCTTTTGATAACTTTTATAACTCCCAGAATACCATCCGGACCATATAGACGGTGAAAACACATCTACTATTTCAGCACCTTCATAATATTTGCGGACTGCCGTTTTGCGGGATGGGTCTATATCATGTGCAATGGTATTTAGTTCTTTCAAAAACACGTTCATCTTATCGGTATCATCCCCACCTTCAAAATCAGGAAGCCAATACATTTCGTTCCCCAAAGACCAGATTATAATACTAGGATGGTTTTGATTTTGTACAATAATCTCTCTGAGCATATTTTTAGTATTCTCTTGCCATATTTCTCCTCCAAGACCGCCACGGCACCATGGTAGTTCATCCCAAACCAAAAGACCTAATTCGTCACAAGCTTTGTAAATCTCCGGATCCTGTGGATAGTGCGCCAAACGAACAAAATTAGCACCCATTTCTTTGATGAGTTCCATATCCGTTCGGTGAAGTTCATTGGACATTGCGGCACCGACACCTGCATGCTCTTCATGACGATGCGTACCTCGTAACAAGACCCTTTTTCCATTTAAGTAAAAAGGTCCGTTCTCAACGAACTCAAACCATCGGAAACCCACATTTTCGGCTACTTTATCAATTTGTTTGTCAAGTTTTGAAAGGGTTACGTCTACGGTATACAAATTAGGCGTGTCAATATCCCAAAGTTCGGGATTCTGGATATCAGAAATTGTAATAACTGTATTCTGCTGTGTTACGTTTTCCGATTTGGTCTGTATTACTTCTCCTTTCGGGTTCTTCAATATAGCTTTTAAAACTAATCCTTCTTTATCCGAACTATGAGCAACTGGAATTTCAATTTTTAAGGAGGCTTTTTCCATCGATACCTCCGGTGTGCTCAAACGTATATTACCAATACCTATTTTCGGTTTGGTAATCATCCAAATATCCCTTGTAATACCTCCGTAAATAAAAAAATCGCTTTTTTGTGATGGAATTATATTTGGGTCATATCCATTATCTACTTTTACGAGAACCTCATTATTACCAACCTGTATATATGGGGTAATATCAATTTCAAAACCAATATACCCTCCAATATGCTTTCCCGCTTCCTTGCCGTTTACATAAATAGTGGTGGTAATGTTGGAACCTTCAAAGTAAAGCAAGTAACTTTGGTCAGAAAGTATTTTGTTAATACTGATATCCTTCTTATACCAACTTGTACTTCTTCGGTAACCTGGTAAATTATCGGTTACATCCTCATTATTCCATGTGTGGGGTAAATTAATCTGTATCCAATCAGAACTATCTATAACAACATTTATATCTTCCGAAGGATTTTCCAGATAGGCCCAATCTGCATTGATATTCGTTTTTGTTCTGACATTGGTTCTTTCTTCTGCATGCTGACACCCTAGAACAATAAGAGCGATAAAAAAAAAGATAGAATTTATTCTCATTTAGACCTTTTTAAGGTATTGTGAAGCAAATGGCAACATTAGAATTTAAAATATTGCTCTCTATTTTTTGCCTGCTGATTTGATTGAATGGAATTAATACATACTATGCACTATTGACTTTTACTTCTTAAAAGTGCTTCTAAAAAATAATAGTCGCCATAAACAATGGGCTCGTCCATTTCATCTTTTTTAGGCCAATTTCCGGTACTGTGGTCAAGAATAAACGGAGCTTCTACATCCGTTCCTAATACATATTCTTCCGACTTTAGAATTTTCAAAACTTTATCTGCATATAAAATATATTTTGGGTCACTATCATAGTTTGAAAGCTCATAGAAGGCCGAGGCAACAACCGTGGCGGCAGATACATCCCTAACCGCATCTGGAATAGAGGGGTCGTTAAAATCCCAGTAGGGTATACCATCCTTTCTCAAATTAGGATGGTTCAGATAAAAGTTGGCACTAGCT
>JBARUM010000786.1:0-6005 GCA_049645725.1 Maribacter sp. | reverse complement strand
TCCCAAGACTATCTATGACCAATAGTGATGAGCCATAAGTGTCATAGCTGTTGGATAAATTTTCGTGTTGCGTGGAAACAATTCGCTCTCCAATACTGTAATCATTTATGAGTCTTTCAGAGGATTTAGTATTGCCCGTAATAACGGTTAAATTAGTTCCGTTTCTATTTAGCAAAACTGGATTTTTAATTTGATGCAATACTATGACTTCGTTCTTTTTGGAAGCCAAATAGTTCTTATATACTGTCCAAGATTGAAAACACAAAAGGGCAACCAAGAAAAAGAGAATCCGCTTAAAATTGATGCCTTGTAACATATATACGAAAAGCCCAATTACGAAATAGGAAATTAGCAATTGCCGATTATCAAAAGGAATGGATTTAAAAATAAAACTTTCCTGATGCGCTACCCAACCTACAATCCTATTCATCCATCCAATTAATTCATTAAAAGAAAGAACCAACCAATTGGGCAGTAAATTGATAAGCGCTAGAAAAATAACCAATATGCCTGTCCCCAAAATAAAGCCAAGAGCGGGAACTATTAAAATATTGGAAATAAAGAATAATCCAGGAAATTGATGAAAGTAGAACAGACTAATAGGTAAAACGCCCAACTGCGCAGCTATACTTACAGATAGTAGTTGCCATATATAACGGACAATTTTGTTTTTGGGAAACCAAAGTTTTTGAAGCAAGGGGTAAATCCAGACAATGGCAAAAACAGCAGCATAGCTCATTTGGAAACCTACCTGAAACAAAAGATTTGGGTCAATAAATAGTAGAATGAAAAACATGGAAAGCGCAAGTATATTGAATGTATTGCTGGGCCTGTTCAGATAAAGTGCATACGCAACAAAGGTGAACATGGTGCATGCCCTTATTATCGAAGGAGATAAACCAGCAAGAAATGCAAAGCCCCATAGCAGTATTACCGTTACTATTAGAGTTATTGTCCTATTTCTTAATGGTCGAAGTAAGAATTGGATTAATATAAGTAATATGCCAATGTGTAATCCAGAAACTGCCAATATGTGCACGGCACCTGCATTTTTATAATTATCATACGTTTCTTCGGAAATATCCGAACGCTCTCCCAAAAGTAAGGCCTGAATCACGCTTAGTTCATCTGTTCCAAAATTGGCACGCTTCAATTTTTTAATAATATGATTTCTAGCTTCTGCAGCTATGCCATAAACAGTACGTTTTGGATTTTGACGCTGGGCATAGTCTGAACCATTGAATTTTAATTGATGGTAAATACCAAGTTTTTTCAGGTAGTTCTTATAATTAAATTGATGAGGGTTCAAAGGTGATTTTATTGACTGGATTTCTGAATACACCAAGATTTCATCATCAATCTTTAATTGACTTTTTATAGTATCCAAGGGTCTACTTAAAAGTATTTTACCGGTAGTTGAAGAATTATCAACTCCGTTGACCATAGCTACATACCTTTCGGAGAATAAAGTAGGTTTTAGAACTTCCTTTATTTTTAGATTCCATTGTTTTTGTCCTGTAAAAGACAGCTTGCCGTAATGACTACTGTGATTTATGGGTTGTGCTTGTATACTTATAAAAATGCCTAAGGAGATAGTGGTTACGGCAGCTACAATCCCAAACAATACAGATTTTTTATTAGGAAGAAAGTAAAATATAATACCAAGTGAAAAGAATAATATAACGGTTAATGCTAGTGCTAGATGAACATTAAAAGGAAAATAGAAACCAATTAAAATACCCAGAATAAGAAGTAGCGTTAATTTTATAGGGACAAACGCCAGTAATTTCATTTATAGGATTCTGGTAGCTTTTACAAATGAGTGATTCCAAAACCCTTCCCTTAAAGAAGAAACGGTAACACCGCGAGAACTGGATGCATGTATAAATTTGATTTCGTTATTCTCCACTTTTACGACCATCCCCACATGATTAATACGCTTTGAGCGTTTGTTGGTCTTAAAAAAAAGTAAATCTCCTTTTTCCACATCTTTAATTCTAATTTTTTCACCTTCCTCTGCCATGTGGATTGAGGTTCTTGGTAATTTTACGTCATGTTCAGCAAAAGATACATAAAGTAATCCGGAGCAATCCATTCCCTTTCTTGTTGTGCCACCAAACTTATAACGAACTCCAGAAAAAGTTAAGGCGGTATTTATGATACCGTCTGCCTTGGTAGAATTTTCGTAGGCGGTCTTTGGATTATTGTGGTGTTTTTCAATAATCACTTCATTTCCTTTGCGTGCATCATCAGCTGCTGCAACAGAAATTTTTCTTTCTTTACTGGTCAACTTACTTTTTTTACTTGTACCGCAACCTGCAATACAAATAAGCAATAAAATGTAGGATAGTCTGCGCATGAATCTCAAGGGATGTCTTTCTTACTTGAACACCAAAATTATAGATTTATTTTAGATAAGCCTATTTCTGTCCGTAATTGAACTTTAGTACTAGTGTCAACTGTTAACTTTTGGCATATTCCATAATTAGGGTAGCTGCTTTTTTGCTTGCTCCGGAACCTCCTAATTTGGAAGTTAATTGTTCATAAGCTTTTAGTTGCA
Organism: Maribacter sp.; assembly: GCA_049645725.1. GTDB lineage: Bacteria > Bacteroidota > Bacteroidia > Flavobacteriales > Flavobacteriaceae > Maribacter. The sequence goes on along the minus strand of JBARUM010000786.1, from coordinate 3,445 downwards.
TTTCTCTTTGTTCCCCTAATAGAACGAGCTTTAGTTCTTTGGTGAGCTTATCTTTCGTAAGGTCGTCCTGAATCAATTCTTTTACCACTTCTTTTTTCATGATCAGATTTACTAGGGAGATATAATCTAGGGTTATGATGCGTTTTGCAATTTGATAGGATATACAGTTTGCCTTGTAACACACTACTTGGGGTACTTTGAACAAGGCCGTTTCTAATGTTGCCGTACCGCTAGTGACCAAAGCTGCTTTGGATATGGATAATAAATCGTAGGTTTTACTTTGTATATATTTCACGTTTTTTCCATTTAGGAAAGTCGTATAAAAATCTTTGTCCAAACTCGGGGCGCCTGCAATTACAAATTCGTAATCAGGAAAATCCGGGGTGATGGATATCATGACCGACAGCATTTTCTGAACTTCCTGTTTTCGGCTACCAGGTAGTAAGGCAATAATTGGCTTACTAGGGTCTATATGATATTCGTTCCTAAAATTTAATTCGTTCAATGAAGCTCTGTTCGAAATTGCATCCAATAATGGATGGCCAACGAAGTGAACCGGAAAATCATGCTTTTTCTCGTAAAACTCTTTTTCAAAGGGAAGGATAACATACATGGCATCAATATCCCTTTTAATCTTTTCTATCCGGCCTTCCCTAGATGCCCAAATTTGAGGAGATATATAATAATTGGTTCTAACCCCTTTTTCTTTTGCCCATTTGGCAATTCTAAGGTTGAATCCTGAGTAGTCAATAAAAACCAGTACGTCAGGTTTAAATGTTGTAATATCCTGCTTACAGTATTTTATGTTTTTGAAGATTGCGTTCAAATTTAATAGCACTTCAATAAAGCCCATAAAGGCCATTTCCTTATAATGTTTTACCAAATCACCACCCGCTTCTTGCATTAAATCGCCACCCCAGCAGCGAATCTGAGCTTTTGGGTCTACATCAAATAAAGCCTTTATTAGGTTAGATCCATGTAAATCTCCTGAAGCTTCACCGGCTATAATGTAGTATTTCATTTTAAAAAACCTTATAGTAGAGGATTATCATGGCGGTAATAATGGTGGCAATTAAAACACCCTTGGCTCTGTTGTCCCTTTTTATTCTTAAAAAACCAAAAAACGCGATTAAGTTTAAGATGGCTCCAAGAGCCAAAAGACTTCCTACATGTCCTTGAGCTACTGCTGCTTGATACGTTTCTTTTATATTCAAATCTGAAAAAAGCAGAATGTAAAGTAATGTGCCAATACTATTAGCTATAATTCCTACAACCATTCCTATGAGGATTTCCTTTTTAATATTCATGTAGATTCCAAGTATTTATTTCTTGAATTGCGTGATGTGCGGTGAGGTCAAATTGCGTTGGAACAATGGATATATAATTATTGGATAAGGCCCATTCGTCTGTATCCTCTCCTTTGTCCAGTAATTCAAATTCCCCGGTAAGCCAATAATAATCCTTACCCATGGGGTTTGTACGCTTATCAAATTTTTCTTTCCAATTGGCTTTTGCTTGCCTACATACTTTAATACCCTTTAGGTTTTCTTTATTTGATTTTGGGATATTGACATTTAACACTACACCTTTTGGTATTTTGTTCGAAAGTGCCTCAAGAACTATCTGCCGAATAAATTCTTCCGCCTGAGAGAAATCTGCGTTCCAACTGTAATCGCATAAAGAAAAACCTATTGCAGGTATTCCTTCTATGCCCGCCTCTATAGCAGCACTCATGGTTCCTGAATATATTACATTTATGGACGAATTAGAGCCATGATTAATTCCACTGACACATATATCCGGTTTTCTCTGCAGGAGTTCTTGCAAAGCTAATTTTACGCAGTCTGCTGGTGTTCCGCTACAACTATACTCTTCTATATCGCCATTATCCAAATCTATTTGCATTTTTTTGGAATAAAGGGTGCTATCCAAGGTAATTGCATGACCCATTCCGGACTGTGGACTGTCTGGCGCAACCACTACCACCTCTCCTATTTTTTTCATGTAGGATACTAGCGAACGCAGGCCTGGAGCCGTTATTCCGTCATCATTTGTAACCAATATCAGAGGTTTTACCATAGCATATACTTATTCTGGTAAAAATACGTTTTTAAATAGGATCTTAAGATTGGTTCGTTTAACAAAAAATTAATTCCATCAAGCCTTTATTGGCATGGTTTTTTCTTTATCTTAGGGAATTCTGGCAAAGATAAATGCCATAATAACATGCTAATTCTAGGATTTTGAAGAAGAAAATAAAAGAAAATTTTATGAAAAGAAATTTAGCCTATTTCTTAGTTGTAATGCTTGTAGCCGTTGCCTCTTGTAGTTTTACCAGTAAATCTTTTGAGAATGATGACAAGGATAAATTACTATTAGATTTAATTACTTATGTCTTGGAAAAAGGACACTACGAACCAAAGGATATCAATGATGATTTTTCTGTTAGTGTTTTTGAAGACTTTATAGATGTAATTGATCCTACAAAAAGATACTTTATTGCATCGGATATTGCAGAATTTGAGCAATATAAATTTCAGATAGACGACCAGATTAAAAACACGGACATCACATTTTTTAATGTGGTATACGAAAGGTTGGTGCAACGTATGGAAGATGCCAAAGATATATACCGAGATATATTAAAAAACCCTTTTGACTACAATCAAAATGAGAGTATCAGTATAGCATATGACAAGGAGTTATTCGCAGCCGATAAATCCGAGCTAAAAGAGCGTTGGAGAAAGCAGTTAAAATATGCTACACTAGGGACGTATGATTCTAAAATCATGCGCATGGAGAAGGAGCCTAAAACCACTAAAAAAATGATTAACGACGCAGTGGTCGAAACTTTTGATGAAAATCCCAATACTCAAGAGGACTCTGACAATATTGCCCGCACACCAGAGGAAGCCGAATTGGAATCCAGAAAATCTACAGAAGCTACGCTAGACGAATTTTTTGATTTTGTGGAAGGTTTGGAACGAAAAGATTGGTTCGTGCAGTACATAAATACCATAGTTGACGAGTTTGACCCTCATACTTTTTATTTTGCTCCAGACGACAAGGAGAAATTTGACATGAATATGTCGGGTAAATTTGAAGGTATTGGTGCGCGTCTTCAGAAAAAACCAGAAGGAGCTAAAATTGTTGAGATTATTTCTGGTGGACCCGTATGGCGAGATCAGAGTTTGGAAGTAGGTGACGAGATTATAAAAGTTGGTCAGAACGGAGAAGAGCCCATTAATATTGTAGGTATGCGTTTGGACGATGCAATTAAATTAATAAAGGGAGCGCAAGGTACCATAGTGGATTTGACAGTGCGAAAAGTAGATGGCTCTTTACAAGAAGTTTCATTAACAAGAGATGTTGTAGAATTGGAAGAATCCTACGCCAAGTCCGCTGGTATTTTAAAGGGAGACCAAAAATTCGGATTAATCAATCT
>JBARUM010000785.1:0-4524 GCA_049645725.1 Maribacter sp. | reverse complement strand
AGGAAAACGATGAAGCTTACCCCATGATTTACTACTTTATGGGCTGGTTTTATGAGCAGAAAGGGGATAGCAAAAATGCCTTACAGGCTTATAAAAAAGCGGCACTAATGCCAGAAGAATACTGCTTCCCCAATAAAATTGAAGAAGTAATCGCCTTAAAAGCTGCTTGTAGAGCAAATTCCACCGATGCAAGGGCATTTTACTATTTAGGAAACTTTTGGTACGCATCTAAACAATATAAGGAAGCGCAAGAATGTTGGGAGGCATCCGTAAACCTCAACGATAATTTTGCCATAACACATCGTAATCTAGCATTATTATATTACAATAAAACCAACCAAAAAGATGACGCGGTTAAGCACTTGGAAAAGGCTTTTGAACTTGATAGTGGAGATGCGCGACTTCTTATGGAATTGGACCAATTGTACAAAAAAATCAATACTCCTGTAAAGGATCGTCTTACATTATTAGAGAACCACTTAGAATTAACCAACTCTAGGGACGATCTATATTTAGAACGTGTTGCGCTCTATAATTTATTGAGCGATTTTGAAAAAGCAAAAGAATTGATTGAAAACCGTCAATTTCATCCTTGGGAGGGAGGAGAGGGTAAAGTGCCTTTCCAATACTTGACCAGTTATACGGAGCTTGCCAAAAAGAATATCAATCTAAAGAATTTTACGGAAGCTATTGAACTATTGGAGCAGGCTAAAACCTATCCCCATAATTTGGGTGAAGGTAAACTAGATGGTACTGTTGAAAACGATATTGATTATTGGTTAGGTTGTGCATACCAAGGTCTTGGTAATAGTGAAAAAGCTAACCTATATTTTGAAAAAGCTTCAAAAGGATTAAGCGATCCAAGTCCGGCTATTTTTTATAACGACCAACAGCCAGATAAAATCTTTTACCAAGGTTTGGCATTACAAAAATTAGGCAGGCAAGACGAGGCTAATCAACGTTTTGAGAACTTGTTACAGTATGGAAAAACGCACATGAACGATCATGTAAAACTGGATTACTTTGCTATTTCATTACCAGATTTATTAATATGGGAAGAAGACTTGGACGTCATCAATAAAATACACTGTCATTATCTCATAGGACTAGGACAATTGGGAATGGGCAATGAAACCGAAGCTGCAGAAGCCTTCGCAAAAGTTACCGATACCAACTTGTACCATATTCCAGCACATATTCATGCAAGTTTGGAGGTGGATTTAATCATCTGAAACTAACATAATAATACAATAACCAATAATAAAAAGTATAACCATGAGAACACTCCGTTTTATATGGGCCGTATTTCTAGTTGTTTCTTTATTTCATAGCTGTTCTACGAAAGATATGAATAAGATATCCTTGTCAGGAAAATGGCAGGTTAAATTAGATTCTACGGAGATAGGCACCGCTCAAAATTGGGCCAGTTCTAAATTTATAGGAACAACGATTACATTACCCAATACTTTAGACGGAGCGGAAATAGGTATACCAAGTACTTTAAAACCTGCTATCAATAATCATGTAATGTCTAACCTAACACGAAAGCATCAATATATTGGCAAAGCTTGGTACCAAAGAGAAATTGAAATTCCTGGTTCTTGGAAGGATCAAGCAATTGTATTGAACTTGGAACGGGTCTTGTGGGAATCTACCGTTTATCTAGATGGTAAACTACTTGGTTCCGCAAATAGTTTAATAGGAAAGCATCGTTTTGAGATGCCAACAGGTATAGCTAGCGGTAATCATTTACTCACCGTTGTCGTGGATAACTCCAATAAATTCCCGAACATAAACGTGGCCGGTTCGCGCTATCCAGACGAGGTAAATAAGGACATGGCGCATGCCTATACCAATCATACCCAAATAAAATGGAACGGGATATTAGGAACTATTGAACTGATTGCAGAGCCTGGGGATAAGCCAGAGAACCTACAGGTTTATCCAAATGCTCAATTAGATAAGTTAAAAGTAACCTTTGAGCAGTCTAGTGATGCAAAGAAGGATGTTCGCTTAACCATAAAATCTATGGATGGTATCCCGATTTATAATGATAACGTTGCAGCTTTAAAATCAGAAAATGGTTTGTATACAATAGAAATCGATAGACCAAAAGGCTTGGAGCTATGGGATGAGTTTAATCCTAATCTATATGACGTAGCAGTAACGACAAATACCGGACAAGCAAACACTCGATTTGGGTACAAATTTGTTAGCGGTACGGATGGAAACCTTAGTCTAAACGGTAACCGTATTTTTTTAAGGGGTAATCTAGAATGTGTAATTTTCCCTTTAACAGGTCATCCCCCGACAGAAAAGAAGGATTGGGCGAAATTGATTTCACAAGCAAAGGACTATGGTTTAAACCATTTACGCTTTCATTCTTGGTGTCCTCCAAAAGCTGCTTTTGAAGCTGCTGATGAGGCTGGTTTTTACTATCAAGTAGAACTGCCACATTGGAGTTTAAAAGTGGGAGAAGATCAAAAAACAACTAGGTTTTTACGAAATGAAGCTGAAAAAATAATAAAGGATTATGGCAATCACCCCTCATTTATTTTCATGGCCATGGGCAATGAATTACAGGGTGACATAGGACTCTTAAACGATATGGTGGCAGAATTGAAACCAAAAGATAACAGACATCTATACGCAACTACTGCTTTTTCTTTCCAAAAACCAACAGGCACTAGACCAGAAAAGGAAGATGAGTTTTTTATAGCGCAATGGACAGATAAGGGGTGGATAAGAGGTCAAGGAATTTTTAATGATAAACCACCACATTTTAACGCGGATTATACAGAAGGGGCTGCCCATGTAGAAATACCTTTAATATCCCATGAGATTGGTCAATATTCAGTCTATCCGGATATGAGTGAAATTCAAAAATATACGGGGGTTCTCAAGCCACTGAATTTCATTGCTGTAAGAAATGACCTTGAAAAGAAAGGATTACTAGATTTAGCCCCAAAATTCACCCAAGCCTCTGGCAAACTGGCAGCCTTACTATATAAAGAGGAAATAGAGCGCGCATTGAAAACACCAAGCTTTGACGGATTTCAATTGTTACAACTTCAAGATTTTCCAGGACAGGGAACAGCTCTGGTGGGATTGCTGAATGCCTTTTGGGAATCCAAGGGAATTATTTCTGCAGAAGAATTCAGTCAATTTAACAGTGAACTGGTGCCGCTGATTCGTTTTGAGAAAGCTGTTTATGAAACAGGAGAAACATTTATGGCGGATATAGAGATTGCAAATTTTTATAAAAATCTTGAAAATCAGACTTTAGACTGGAATATTACGGATAATCATGGAAATACCCTTAAGGATGGAGAACTAACTAATATCAACTTAAAAATCGGGAATAATCTGAACTTAGGAATTATTAAATATCCTATCAATACTGAAAATTCAGGAAAACTAAAGGTTACGGTATCTTTAAGAGGTTCTAAATACAAAAATAGCTGGTCTATTTGGGAGTATCCAAAAGGAGTGCGATTAAATTCGGATCAAATTCTAGTTGTAAAAACAATAGAGGCAGCGCGCAATGCCCTAAAACAGGGAAAGAAGGTGTTACTGAATCCTGATTACAAAACTCTAAATGGCGTTGAGGGCCGATTTGTTCCTGTTTTTTGGAGTCCGGTACATTTTCCTAATCAACCTGCCACAATGGGCTTGTTGTTAGACGAAAATCATGCTGCATTCAATAATTTCCCAACAGATTCCCATACAGATTGGCAATGGTGGGATTTGTGCATCAATTCCAAATCGGTAATTACAGATTCCTTAGAGGTTACCCCTTTGGTACGTGTCATAGATAATTTTGTGACCAACCGTCATTTAGCAAATGTATTCGAAGTAAAGGTTGGAGAGGGCAGTTTAGTATTTTCATCCATTGATATTACAAACGATTTAGAAAATAGACCTGTAGCCAGACAATTGAGATATAGCTTATTGAACTATATGGAGAGTGATTCCTTTAAACCTTCGAAAATAATTGAGTTCAAAGATTTGAACAAGTTGAAATTGGATAAGAACGATAAAAATTTTAATGCAAAGGATATTTATGAAGATTAGTTCGTATACCATTATTACTTTATCTCTTTGTACAGATATTTTGGGTGTCCTACAATTAAAAGTATATTCATTTTTTAAGTTGTATAAAGAGATTATCATCTGATTTAATGCATGGATGTATTTGGTCGTTACGTTGTAAAACGAACAGAAAAACTAATTTTTACTTTCAATGATACTATATATAGGTAGCAAGGGATGATTGAGAACCAACTGATAAACACTTATCAAATAACGAATAAAAATGGTATTGAAGCTGTTTTTACGAATTACGGTCAGCGGCTTATGTCCTTAAAAGTACCAGATAAAAATGGAAAAATTGTTGATGTGGTCTTAGGTTATTCCAACCCATTAGATTATAGATCTTCTAATGAACTGTATTACGGAGCTATTATAGGTCGGTTTTGCAACCGTATTTCAATGGGTAGATTTAACTTAGATAATCGCCAATAT
>JBARUM010000784.1:0-4479 GCA_049645725.1 Maribacter sp. | reverse complement strand
GAAGAGAAGAATATTGCAAAAGAAGCCTTTGCAGACAAAGATTTAAGCCATCTGGAATTAGGAGTAAAAGGGGGCTATTTATACCGAGATTATCCAGGAGGTCAAATGTCAAGGGATATGGCACTTTTTAAAGATGATGATGGTACTGCCTATCATATAACCGCTTCAGAATCAAATCAGACAATACACATCTCAAAACTAACTGATGATTTTTTATCATTAACAGGCGAGTATGTTCGTATTTTTCCGGGTGGTCGAAATGAGGCACCTGCTATTTTCAAAAAAGATGGCGTTTATTATATGATGTCTTCTGGTCTTACAGGATGGGCTCCTAATCCAGCACGTTCAGCAAAATCCGATAATATATTTGGTCCATGGACATCCCTTGGAAACCCTGTTAGAGGTACAGAAGAGCAAGTTAAAACAACTTTTGGAGGTCAAAGCACTTATATATTACCAATAACTGGAAAAAAAGATGCCTTTATATTTATGGCAGATGTATGGACACCAAAGAACCCAGTAGATGGTAAATATGTTTGGCTGCCCATTGAATTTGAAGAAGGAAAACCCATTATAAAATGGTATCCAGAATGGGACCTGACTTTTTTCGATAAGTAATTTAATTTTTAAAGATGAAACCATATATATATACAATTGCATGCATTTTATTTTCATGTATTGGTTGTCGAAATAGCGATGAAAAAAAAGCAATAGCACAAGAGTTGCCTGCTGTAAATGAAATAAAAAAACCTAACGTTATTGTTATTTTGATAGATGATGCAGGGTACATTGACTTTGGTTTTATGGGAAGCAAAGATTTGCCAACTCCAGAGATAGATAAATTAGCAAAGAGCGGAACTATTTTTACAGATGCTCATGTTACTGCAACTGTTTGTGCACCATCCAGAGCTGGTTTAATGACAGGGCAATATCAGCAACGCATAGGATTTGAAGCGAACGGAACTGGTGGTATTGGCTTAAGTGACGATACTGTGACTATGGCTAACGTTTTTCAAGATAATGGATATAGAACTTATGCTTTGGGGAAATGGCATTTAGGGGAAGATGAATCTGATCATCCAAACCAAAGAGGTTTTGATGATTTTTATGGATTTTTATCAGGAGGAAGATCTTATTTTCCTATAAATAATCCATCGAAAGATAAAATGTTGCAGCACAATGGAGAGCGTGTGGTATTTGATGGTTATATGACGGATGTTTTAGGAGAACAATCTGCTAAGTTTGTTACAGAATCTGCTAAAAACAAGGAACCTTTTTTTATGTATTTAGCTTACAATGCAGTGCATACTCCCATGGAAGCCAAGGAGGAAGATTTAAAACGCTTTGAAGGGCATCCACGTCAAACTCTTGCCGCTATGACATGGTCTTTAGATGAGAATGTGGGTAAATTGCGAAAGGCTTTAGAAGCAGTGGGGGAATTAGAAAATACCTTGATTTTCTTTTTAAGTGATAACGGAGGTGCTCACAACAACGATAGTAAAACAGGGCCATTAAAAGGATGGAAAGGAAATAAATTTGAAGGGGGGCATCGTATCCCATTTATCGTTAGTTGGCCAAATCAAATAAAGTCTAATCGAACGTTTGATGGTCTAACATCTTCATTAGACATCTTTAAAACAGCTACTGAAGTAGCAGGTTTGGAAACTCCAAAATCGCATATACTAGATGGCGTAAACTTACTGCCGTTTCTGAAAGGCGATAAAACAGGTGATCCTCACGAACAGCTTTTTTGGAGAAAACTGGAAGAAAGCGCAGCTAGAATTGGAGATTATAAGTTAATTGGACTCGATGGTTTTGGGACGGTGCTATATAATGTAGAAAATGATTTAGGAGAAGTCAAAGACTTGACTGTTGATGAAAAACAAAAAAGCAATGAATTATTGGCATCTTATGAGAACTGGGAAAAAGATATGAAGAAACCATTATGGGATGAAGGTGAAAAATGGATGAAGGTAACCTATCACATACAAAAATCTCTAATGCAAAATAAAGAGCCATTATATAAGGCTCCCGGTGGAATTAGAGAATAATTGCACTTTTATGAGTATGAACAAAAGGCTATTTATGAATAGTAAAGTATTGAAAAATATAATATTAGTTATTTCTTGTTTCTTATTATTCGAGAGTTGCAAAAACGATGATAAAACAAAAAATGATAAACAAGTTACTGTGACTGGTAACACTATTTCAAATAAACCTAATATAGTTATTATTTATCTTGACGATTTAGGTTATGGTGATGTTAGCGCTTATGGTGCAACCGAAATTTCGACTCCTAATATTGATAAAATAGTAAATGGAGGTGTTAAATTTACAAATGGTTATGCATCTTCTGCTACCTGTTCTCCAAGTCGTTTTGCATTGTTAACAGGAACTTATCCTTGGCGGAATAAAAAAGCGAGAATATTACCAGGTACAGCTCCACTTATAATAGATACTTCTCAGGTTACTATTCCAAGAATGTTAAAAAATAAGGGATATCACACCGGTATAATTGGTAAATGGCATTTAGGTTTAGGAGATGGCTTAGTGGATTGGAACAAGCGTGTATCGCCCGGACCAAATGAAGTAGGTTTTGATTACAGCTATATTATGGCCGCTACTCAAGATCGTGTTCCAACAGTATATATTAAAAATGGTTTTGTAGACAATTTAGATCCAAAAGATCCTATTGAAGTAGATTATGATAAGAACTACGAAGGCCAACCAACAGGTAAAGATAATCCAGAATTATTGAAAATGAAATGGCACCATGGTCATAATAATACCATTGTGAATGGCATTCCACGCATAGGATTTATGAAAGGTGGAGAATCGGCCAAATGGAAAGATGAGGATATGGCTGATACATTTCTTGAAGAAGCCAAAAACTATGTGATTAGTCAAAAAGATAATCCCTTTTTTCTTTATTATGCTTTGCAACAGCCCCATGTACCTCGAACTCCAAGTCCTCGATTTGTTGGGTCTTCAGGAATGGGACCTAGAGGTGATGTTATCATAGAGGCAGATTGGTGTATAGGCGAGTTCTTAAAGACATTTGAGAAAGAAGGACTTTTAGAAAATACATTGATCATATTGTCGAGTGATAATGGCCCAGTTTTAAATGACGGCTATAATGATGATGCCGTTGAAAAATTGGGCAAACACAAACCTGCTGGACCATTACGTGGGGGCAAGTATAGTTTGTTCGAAGCAGGTACACGCGTACCATTTGCAACATATTGGAAAGGTACTATTGAACCTAAAAATTCAGATGCCATTGTATCGCAAGTAGATTTACTTACTTCATTAGCTGCCTTGATAGAAAGTGATGTACAAGGAATGGATAGCGAGAATTTATTGAACGAATTTTTGGGTAAAAGTGATGTTGGTAGAGAGAATCTCATTTTAGAAGCAAGCACAAGAACAGCCTTAAGAAAGGGTGATTGGTTGATGATACCACCATATCAAGGAGAATCAATAAAAAAAGAAGTTAATATTGAATTAGGTAATACTAAAGAGTTTCAATTATATAATTTAAAAGAAGATATCAGTCAGCAAAATAATTTATCAAATTCTAATCCAGATAAATTGAGAGAAATGATAAAGATTTTTGAAGGTATTAGAGGTAAAAAATATGGTAAAATTAAAAACCTAGAACTCAAATAATATTATAAAATTTAAAGATTTAACAGAATGATAAAAAATATAAAGACCATTTTAGCCTTATCCAGCGCTTACTTTGTGTTGATTAGTTGCGGACAAACTCCAAAAACAGAGATTTCTCCAAGACCTAATATACTCTTTATTCTAGCTGATGATTTCGGATTACAAGATATGAGTTTTGTTGGTAGCCCATTTTACGAAACACCAAATTTAGACCGATTAGCAAATCAAAGTATGGTTTTTACACAAGGTTATGCAGGAAGTAGAGTTTGCAGTCCGTCAAGAGCAACTATTATGACTGGTAAATTCACCGCAAGGCATGGTATCACTGATTGGATAGGGGAAACCCATGGAGAAGAGTGGCGTGAAATGAATAGATATGACAAGTTGTTGCCCGCAGACTATGTGCATAACTTACCAAAAGAAGAAACTACCCTTGCTGAAGCAATGAAGTCCAATGGATATACAACTTTTTTTGCAGGGAAATGGCATTTAGGAGAAGAGGGTTCTTGGCCAGAAGACCATGGTTTTGAAATTAATAAGGGAGGTTGGTCTAGTGGAAGCCCAAAAGGTGGCTATTATGCACCATTTATCAATCCTAGATTAAAAAATAACGACGAAGGCGAAAACTTATCTATGCGTTTAGCTAATGAAACGGCAAACTTCATTACAAAGCATAAGGACTCTAGTTTTTTCGCATTTCTTTCCTTTTATGCAGTGCATGGCCCAATTGAAACTACCCAAGCGAAGTGGCAAAAATATCGAAACAAAGCGGCAGCCAATGGTATTGCAGAAAAAGGATTTGTAATGGAA
>JBARUM010000783.1:0-2063 GCA_049645725.1 Maribacter sp. | reverse complement strand
GTACATACGCTCCGACCAGACTTGCCTACGGTTTTCCAAAACTTCATTGTTCAAGAAATGGTCATCTATTATTCCTCTATAGTTGAGTCGCCAACTTTCGGCATGCAAGTAAGCTATATTACTTATATCAGTAATATTGGCTTTTCTATAAGTAATCATGAACGGAGAGTTAGATTCCTTCAGAATCGTACACAATTACCTTACTCCAAAGACCGCTGGACTCCTCAATAAATACTTTATGGGGCTCTTCATCTTGATATGCCTGCTGTGATTCTGCAGAATCAAAAGATACAATTAGGGAATAGGTAAAAGAGCCATCTACTACATCCCTACTTGCTTTTGGTGGTTTCCCTATAAATTTGGTCTTGGCATAACCGGAATTATCCAAAAACTTTTGCAACGATTTTTCAAAAGCAGCTTTATCCTGAGCGTTGTCCGGGTTCTTTAACCAAAAGAATACAGTATGGGTAAAATTGGAATCAAATTCTTTCATTTCTTCTTTGTCTTGACTTAAAGCTGTTAATGTACAAAATAACATTAAAAAGGTGAGGGCGACGTATTTCATATTTATTGATTTTCTATTTTTCGTTTTTGTTCTTCACTAATCTGTAACGCACTATAATCCAATGTCCAGCCTATAGTCTCCACAATTTTCTCTATTAGTAAAACCGTTTGGAGCGCTTCTTTTCTGGCAGTTTCCATCAATCCACTTTCCGGAATTTTTTCTTTAATGTGCTTTTTGGCCTCTTGATTAAGACTCGTTAAGTCATTTGGTGTAAAGACGTTAAACAATCCGCTTTTAATATCATAAAACTCCAATTCCGGTTCTATGGACAGGACCTCCGGTTGTGGAAAATTTGTAAGAATTATTTTCCTTTTACCATCATCTGCATGCATTAAAATCTTACTTAAGTCATATCCTATCTGTGCTTTTGCCTTTATGACAATAAGTGCTTTCTTTTTGCTACTTACCAAACTCATAAAACGCTCCTTGGTATTTTCGTACTTATAAATTTCCGCAAAATCACCTTCAACGGATATCAACTTACAAACACTTTTTATTTTCTCTAGAAGAACGGTAGATTGATGGGTTGTAAGCTCCTTACTTTTCTTTTTCCTAAAAAAGGAAAAAAGCCAGTACATTGTAATCGCTCCCAAAATCAATCCTAAAAAAACCTCTAAAATATCATCCATTTTTTCCTCCTATTTCCCCCAAATGGGTAAACTTAAAACCTTTCTCGTACTTAAGACCATAACCGAATATTCTGTCCATTGATGCATGGGAAAATAGCATAACTCCGGCCAACTGTAAAATAGGCACGGATAAATACATTCCAATAAAATAAATGCCAATTGCAATACCCTTATGATGGAATATATTATAAGACCATGCTCCAACTTTATTATTAACAAGATATCCTAACATCCCTAAATCGGGAACTAATATAAGAATCAAAAACCACCACCAGGCATAACCTAAAAGCCCGAACATAAAAATGCCCAAAATAAACATGGCCAGTTCCTCCAACTTAAGCAGCTTATTCATCATTCTGAATTTTATATAGTATTGGTCTGCTCGGACTTGCATCATTTTCAAAAGGTGCAACCTGCAGATTTAAGAAGTACAACCCATCCGCAACCAAGTTGGGCACAAAAATGAACTCGGTAATGGTGGCAGAATTCCGTAGTTCACCTTTAAAATTCCAAAACGTCTTATGAGCCAAAAGTGCTCCATTATCTTTTTCTTTATCTACAGAAGGTAGATCTATCAATAAATGCGACACTCCAATTTCCGCTAAAAACTCAGCAGCAGCTTCCAACAAATATGGTGGATTTGTGTTTGAATATTGTCTGGACAACTTTGCATTAGTATTAGGCAATGTTCTAATAACGACGGAGTCTACATCTGTATTCTTTAAAGCGTTTTCCAATTGTTTTCTGGAAATCACAAAATCCTTTCCTAGTTTACCTGGAGCTATGGTAATAACCTCGGCCAAGAAAAAAAACCGATTCAGGTTCTGATTGACAGAATGAAAGTCTTTTGTAATATGACCCACACATTC
>JBARUM010000782.1:0-2177 GCA_049645725.1 Maribacter sp. | reverse complement strand
ATCTTTTTCATAACCAATTTTCATGGCTTGAGGATGAAATAAAAATTTCATGAAATCCCAGTCTCTTTTTTCGCCTGGCTCACCACCTAGGCAAGCATAAAATGCAGTTATTAAATCATCAATCGTTTGAACCTTTTCTAAATACTCTTTTTTCATGAAGTTATATTATTTTATTTGAATCCAATTTATTCTCAAATGACTAAACGCTAAGTAAAACAAATTATTTCAAAAATTTTAAAATTCGAATGGTTTTCGGGTTATTTTTAATTGAAAGTTAATCATAGTAGGAGTACGGAATCCTGGTTTTTAGTCAATAAAAGTAGTACCTCAGAAAAAGAGAATCTAAACTCGAACCCTAAAACGGTTTTGTCATTAAAAGGTAGTACGTTTACTATTTTAGACGTTTTGTCCGTTAAAAAAGTAGTTATACGGGATTTTTGAGTTTATTTTTCTATTTGTCTTAATTTTACGGACAAATAGTATTTTGACCGCTTTTCTATTAGTCGAAAAGCGGTTTGTTTTTTAATAAGAAAATAGCTTACGATGGATAAAAGAATCACCGATATAGCGGGTACGTTCAAATTGAATAATGGTATAGACATGCCCTATTTGGGTCTTGGTACTTACATGCCAAAGGACAGTCAGGAAGTAACCAATTCTGTTCGATCGGCGCTAGATAATGGATATAGACATATAGATACGGCCGGAATTTATAGAAACGAAGACGATGTTAGATTGGGAATAGAAGCAAGTAGTGTTCCAAGAGAAGAAGTTTTTGTGGTAAGTAAAGTCTGGAATAGTGATCATGGGTATGACAAAACCTTCAAAGCTTTCGAAAGGAGCCTTTCAAATCTCCGGATGGATTATCTGGATCTTTATCTAGTTCATTGGCCAGTAGTAGGAAAATATAAAGAAACATGGCGAGCGCTAGAGGAATTGTATAAACAGGGAAAAGTTCGAGCTATAGGCGTATGCAATTTTTTGAAGCATCAATTAGAGGATTTAATGGACAATGCAGAAGTGATTCCCATGGTAAATCAAATGGAATTCCATCCTTACCTTGTCCAACAAGAATTGATTGATTTTTGCCGTCTACATGATATCCAGTACGGGGCTTGGTCTCCTTTAATGCAAGGAAAGGTTTTCGAATTGCCTGAATTTCAAAAATTAGCAGAAAAGTATAATAAAAGTATTGCCCAGGTGGTATTGCGTTATGATTTACAAAAAGGAATATTTACGATTCCAAAATCTTCAAAAGAGAAACGCATTATAGCTAACGCCGATTTATTTGATTTTGAAATATCCGAATCAGATATGAAATTTTTAGATGCAATGGACCGAAACTACCGTACTGGACCAAATCCAGATAATTTTGAATGGTCTGTAGTTCTGTAAAAAAAGTTTAGAATTTCAAAATCAATAAAGCTCAATTATCTACTTAATATCTACGGTGGTAAGTTAAGCTGTATCTGCAAGCCTGAGTGGTGTAAAAGTCTTTTTAAATTTTCTTTAATAACCAGAAGCCCACTTTGACAACAGCCAGACGAAAAGAGATATTTATTTACCTTTGCTACTATTAATGTTTAATTCACCTTAGCAAATAGGTGGTTTACTTATAGAATTTTTAAGAGCAAATGAAAATACTAATTATAGGGGGAAATTCTAGCGTTTCAAGGTACTTACAACCATTATTTTCTGAAGAATGTAAAATAATTACAGTTGGTCGTAGTGATTGTGATATTAATTTAAATCCAAATAGGTCATTAGGAGATCAGTTGCCTAACCATATAGACGTTGTGATACATACAGCCGCTGCGTTTGGTAGACAAACAGACGAGGAGATATATGAAACAGAAAAGTATAATGTTTTAGATACCATGAACTTATGTTTTCAGTTGAAAAAAATGAATGTGAAACACTTTATTTTTATATCAAGCATATTTGTCCATTTGGAAGATTCATCACCACTCCACAGTATATACGATATTTCTAAAAGACATGCAGAAGAAATTATAGATTATTGTTTAAAAAGGGATGAAGTTCCATTCACCATTTTAAGGCCTTCTCAGTTATATGGCAATGACCCTTCTTTCATAAAACATCATCCATTTCTTTATGAGATGGTAGAAACAGCATCTAAAGGTCATAAAATTTCATTATTTGGAACGGAGGGAGGA
>JBARUM010000781.1:0-4858 GCA_049645725.1 Maribacter sp. | reverse complement strand
GAACATTGATATAACCGAAAATAGCGGATATAAAAACGAGTATTGCAGCAATGATAAAGTAATCCATAAATTCAATTTTTATCGTGTTATCGGCCTTATAAAAGTCTTATCTAAACAAAACTAACACTAATTTTTAGACCTGTGGCCTAGCCACTAAATCATGTTCAAAAACTCCTGTTCCGTGATAGTGGGCACTCCTAGATTTTCAGCCTTTGTGCGTTTGCTAGGCCCCATTTTATCCCCCGCGACCAAGTAACTGGTCTTTGAGGATATGGAAGAACCTACCTTGCCACCATTGTCTTCTATCATTTTTTTCAGCTCGTCCCTACTCACCGTTTCGAAAACCCCCGAAACTACTATTGTTTTTCCTTTTAAAATTTCCGTTTGATTTTCCAATTTTTCAGCGGATAATGAAAACTGCACTCCTTTTCCTTTCAGTCGCACTATCGCCTGTTGATTCTTTTCGTTGCTGAAAAAATCGACTACACTTTCGGCAATACGTTCGCCAATTTCATCCACAGCCACTAATTCTTCTTTGGTTGCGACGGCCAATGCATCAATATTTTTATAGGCTTTGGCTAATTTTTTGGCCACGGTTTCACCCACATAGCGAATGCCCAAGGCAAACAGGACCCGCTCAAACGGGATGGCAACGGATTCCGCAACCCCTTTAATCAAATTATCGGCAGATTTTTCTGCCATACGCTCCAAGGGTACGATTTGTTCTTTGGTTAGGTCATATAAATCGGCATAATCTTTTATCAATCCCTCTTTAAAGAGCAACTCTACGGTTTCTCCGCCCAACCCTTCTATATCCATTGCCTTTCGGGAAATAAAGTGTTGTATACGACCGGTAATCTGGGGCGGACAACCGTATTCATTTGGGCAGTAATGCTTGGCATCACCCTCGGTACGTTCCAATGCTGTATGACATTCCGGACACCGCTCAATATATTGCGTAGGTACCGAATTAGCTAGTCTTTTGGACAAATCTACACCGATTATCTTCGGAATAATTTCGCCTCCTTTTTCCACAAATACGGTATCTCCCTCCCTGATATCTAGCTTTTCAATTTGGTCGGCATTATGCAAAGAAGCCCTTTTTACGGTAGTTCCCGCTAATAAAACAGGTTCCAGGTTGGCGACAGGCGTTATCGCACCTGTACGTCCCACTTGATAGGTAATTTCATTTAAAACCGTAAATACCTGTTCCGCCTTAAATTTATAGGCCATGGCCCAACGTGGAGACTTTGCGGTGTAGCCCAACTCATCTTGATATTGTAAACTGTTCACTTTAACCACAACCCCATCCGTTTCGTAAGGCAAATCGTGCCTATGCACATCCCAATGGTCCACAAACTCCATTACCTCTTGGGTACTTTTGCACAGTTTGGCTACGGTAGGTACTTTAAAACCCCACGCACGGGCTTTTTCCAACATTTCAAACTGGGTTGAAATTCCGGTGTTTGTTCCTACAATGCTATACAATAGGCACTCCAATGGGCGTTGCGCCACCAAAGCACTATCCTGCAGCTTTAAACTACCTGAAGCGGTATTACGTGGGTTCATATACGGTTCTTCTCCGTTTTCAATGCGCTCCTCGTTCATTTTTTGAAAACCATCAAACGGCAAAACAATCTCACCACGAATGTCAAATTTTGGTGGAAAATCGCCTTTTAGTTGTAAAGGCACGGACTTAATGGTTTTAATATTGATGGTTACATCGTCTCCTTGGAAACCGTCGCCGCGTGTAACGGCACGTACCAATTTCCCCTCTTCATAGGTTATACTGATGGATGCTCCGTCATATTTTAGTTCGCAGGTATATTGTACGGGAATATCACCTAGGTTCCGCTGAATGCGCTTCTCCCAATCCTCCAAATCTTCCTTGGAGTACGAGTTATCCAAAGAATACATGCGATGCTCATGCACAAGGGTCTCAAAATTCTTGGTCACCATACCACCCACTCGGATAGTAGGAGAACTCTCATCATAAAATTCAGGATGCGCTGCCTCTAAAGCTTGGAGTTCTTGCAATTTCATATCGAATTCATAATCCGATATCATGGGATTATCCAGTACATAATAATTGTAATTATGCTCTCGGAGTTCCTGACGCAGTGTATTTATTTTACTTTCAATACTCATTATAACTGTTCTTTTGTCATCCACTGCGGTGTAGGAAGAGGTTTAAAAGTCTCCATTTTCCTTAATAGCATATCTATATTTTCGTCTACCAAAATAGCGTGTAAATTCTCAGGTTTTACAAAGCCCTTACCCACCATTTTTTTCATCATCTGTATTAGCTCATCATAAAACCCATTGGTATTTAAAATAGCGATGGGATAGGGATGTAATCCTAGTTGCGACCACGTTAGCATCTCAAAAAACTCTTCTAATGTTCCGAAACCTCCAGGTAGCATTAAAATACCATCACTTAACTCGTGCATTTTCAATTTTCGGTCGTGCATGTTTTGCGTAATAATAAGTTCCGAAAGTCCGTCGTGATACACTTCCTTTCGCATTAAAAACTCGGGAATAACACCAATTACCTTTCCCTTGTAATCCAAAGCTCCTTGCGCGACCTGACCCATGATACCGATTTTCGCACCACCGTAAATCAAGTCTATTTGCTGTTTTGCTAGCTTTACGCCTAAGCTATACGCATCTTTAGTAATTTTAGGGTCGGTCCCCATACTACTACCACAAAAAACTACAATTCCCTTCATTCTTTTACTGCTTTTACCATTCTATGGTTTCCAAACATATCTTTTCTCAATTCAATATTCCTAAAAGTATACTTTTCAAGTAAACTCACCATCTCTTTTCCCAAATACTGATTTATTTCAAAATATAAACTTCCGCCCCTAATCAGATATTTTTGAGCGAATTCGGTAATCGCCCTATAAAATACCAATGGGTCTTTATCGGAAACAAAGAGCGCCTCTTTCGGCTCATGGTCCATTACGTTTATATTCATTTCTTTCTTTTCCAAATCTCTGACATACGGCGGATTAGAAACGATAACATCAAAATCTGATTTGATCCATGAATTAGGTATCCCGGTAAGAATATCTCCCTGAAAAAAATCAACTTCAACCTTATTTAATGCAGCATTGGATCGTGCAATACTTAAAGCTTTACTTGAAATATCCAAGCCTGTCACATCAGCGCTTTCTAGATTCCTGGCGAGCACAATAGGAATACAACCACTTCCAGTACCAATGTCCAAAATTTTTAAATGTTGATAATTTTCAACTTTGTAATCATCTAAAATCCAACGAACCAAATCCTCGGTTTCTGGCCTAGGAATTAAAACGTCTGGGCCAACCTTGAGTTTCAAACCCATAAAATCCGTGAATCCAATAATATGCTGTATCGGTCTTTGAAGTTTTAGCTGACTTAATGCTTCAAATAATGGGGCTTCTTTCTCTTTATTGATAATCAAATTTGGTTGTATCACAAGTGCAAATCGCTCCAGATTAAAATAATTTTCTATCAATAGGTAAAAAAAACTGGATACTTCATTCACTCCATAAATGGTATCTAGTTCTTGATGGAAAATTTTCTTTATTTCGCTCAACAACATAGCCCCTATCCTAAATCCATTCTCCGGCAGGGAAAGGACTTTATTAAATTTATACTGAAATAGTAGTTTCGTAAAATTGTAATCACACTGTAACTGTTTTAATCCAAGGTTTTCAGCATCCAAACCGGACAGGAATAATGACCCGTATTGCCCATAGGGGCATCAATATATTCAAACCCAAATTTCTTATATAGTTTTTGTGCCTCCTTCATATAGGGCATTGTTTCCAGATAGCACTTTTCAAATTCAAATTCTTTGGCACGCAGAAGGCATGTTTCTATCATTTGTTTTCCTAAGCCCCTTCCTCTAGCTTCTTCCAAAAAATACATCTTTTGAAGTTCACAGACATTTCCGTCATAATTCTCTAATTGGGCAACACCGGCGCACCCAAGAATATGATCAGATTCCTCTACAACAAAATAGGTGGCCTTTGGTACATTATAGTTCTCAAACATATGGTCCAAAGCAGTATCGGCGTATGCAGTTCCCACCTTTGGCACCCCAAGGTCTACCAATACCTTTCTTATAACACGGGCAACAATTGCGTTGTCCTCTCTCTTAATTTCCCTAATAATCGCAGTTGCCACAGTGTTCCTTTTCAATAGGTTTTAAAGTACTATTTTTGACGAGTGAAGATACATGAAATGGCAATAATGGTAAAGCTAGATTTACAATAAATTTCGGCATGTCTATTAACATAGATTACAACGCAACCTCTCTTACCCATGATGAAAAATTCATGCAGCGGTCTATTCAAATCGCTAAAAACGGATTGGGTACCACAGCTCCGAATCCCATGGTGGGTGCCGTCATTACGCATGATAACATTATTATTGGAGAAGGTTATACAAGTCCTTATGGCGGTCCTCATGCGGAAGTTAACGCTATAAATTCCGTAAACGAAAAGTCATTGCTCACCAAAGCTACCTTATATGTTACGCTAGAGCCCTGCTCCCATTTTGGGAAAACACCACCCTGTGCAGATTTGATTATTGAGAACAACATACCACGAGTGGTCATAGGTTTAAAAGACCCACACCAAAAAGTAGCGGGGAAGGGAATAAAAAAATTAAAGGACGCAGGATGTGATGTCACCGTGGGTGTTCTGGAAACGGTATGTGCGGAACATCATAAGCGTTTCCTGACTTATCATATACAAAAGCGACCTTATATAATATTGAAATGGGCCGAAACGGCAGACGGTTTTATAGCCCCGACCAGCACGATGCGTAAAAGCAATCCAGAACCGTACTGGATAACAGGAAATGT
>JBARUM010000780.1:0-8665 GCA_049645725.1 Maribacter sp. | reverse complement strand
GATCTACGTTGTTCCAAAGCAATCTCAAATACCTGATTTGATATTGATTTGGCAAGAAGCTCAAGCACTTCAAAGTCCTTTTTATTCTTCACTTCAATGCAAATAGGGATTGATTCAAAATCAATTTTCTGCCCTTGAGTAAAGGATTGCAAAGGATAAAAAACTCCCTTTTTCTTAGATTTTAGTTGCTCCAGGCTCACATTTCCAGAAGTGTGTACCACTAAGGCATCACTATTGATGAAATACTCTGAAGTTTTTCCAATTGCATCATCGCTTACAGCAATAATAAGAATATCGGATGCTATAATATCACTAAAATCAGTGGTAATTTGAGTTTGGTTTTTAAAGTATTTCAGTTGCGTTTTATTGCGACCAACAACTTGATTAACCTTCACCTTTATGGATTGCGAGAAAGCATCAAAAAGATGTTTTGCCACGTTTCCGGTTCCTACGATGACCACTGAAATCATTATTCAAAAGTACGAAGAAAATTATCTAACGGATTAGCTAAAAATTAACAGCTTTGTTTAATCTTTTAGGGTGATATTTCTCTTCAAAATGCTAAAAAGAGCTTATTTTTGCAACCTGAAAACCAATGTCTTGCAAATGTCAGAATTGCTCAAAAAAATATTCTTTTCCACGCGCTTAATGGCTATTCTTTTTATAGTTTTTGCCACGGCTATGGCTTTTGGGACCTTTATTGAAAGCTGGTACAGCACCGAGACGGCACGGATATGGATCTATAATGCCACTTGGTTTGAAGTAATCATGGTATTTTTTGTCATCAATTTTGTTGGTAATATCTATAGATACCGTCTACTGCGATTAGAAAAATGGCCTGTACTAGTATTACATCTTTCTTGGATATTGATTATAATTGGTGCATTTGTAACCAGATACATAAGTTTTGAGGGCATGATGCCAATTAGGGAGGGAAGAACTGAAAAAGTATTCTACTCAGATAAAACCTACTTCACAGCCCATGTAGATGGAGAAATTGAAGGAGAGCCTAGAAGGAAAATTCTTGAGGATGATTTAATAGTTACACTGGAAGCTATAAAATCTAACTTACCTTGGAAGTCAGATTTTAACGGACAACCATTTTCCATATCCTATGTAAATTTTATAAAAGGTGCAAAAGAGGGCCTTATACCAGGTCCTGAAGGAAAAATGTATTTAAAGATTGTAGAAGCAGGTGATGGACAACGTCATGAACATTTTTTGGAAAATGAAAAGGTAGTAAGTATTCATAATGTTCTTTTTGCTTTGAACAAGAAGACGGAAGGTGCGATTAATATTTTCACGACAGATAGTATTTACCAGATAGAGTCTCCTTTTGATGGTAACTTTATGAGAATGGCCGATCAATTTCAAGGTGCAATTGTTAAGGATAGCTTACAGCAACTGCAATTACGGTCGCTTTATTCTACCGCCAACATGCAATTTGTGATCCCTGACTCACTAGTGCAGGGTTCTTACGGAATTGTAGAAATACCAGAAAATGAGAAAACTGAAGTTGATTTCGATGCCTTGGTAATGTCGGTTACTTCTAACGGGGAAACTAGGGAAGTGAAAATTCTTGGTGGTAAGGGCGGAACAGATTTTACCGATAAAATGACCGTTGGAGGTTTGGACTTTTCATTGCGCTACGGCTCCAAGGTCTACGAATTACCTTTTGAGATACAACTCAATGATTTTATCGCTGAAAAATATCCTGGAACGGAAAAAGGATATGCCTCCTTTATGAGTAAAATTACCCTAAAAGATGACCGTCCTTTTGATTACGATATTTTTATGAACCATGTATTGGACCATAAAGGGTATCGCTTTTTTCAATCTGGTTTTGATCCAGATGAAAAAGGTACGACTCTTTCCGTAAACCACGACTTTTGGGGTACCTGGATTACTTATATTGGCTATTTTTTGTTGTATATAGGGTTAATGGGCATTATGTTCTTTGGGAAAACCAGATTCCGAGATTTGACAGCATCTTTGGATAAGCTTAAAAAGAATAAGAAAAAATTAGTAGCTACAATGTTATTGTTGGTGGGTCTTACCTATCCATCAATGGCGCAAGAGCATACTCCAGACGATGGTCATGATCACCAAGCTGCACCTACTACACAGCAGGTAGATTCATTATTAAAAACCACTATCGTCTCTAAAGAGCACGCAGATAAATTTGGAAAATTGGTTATACAAGACGAGGGTGGTCGTATGAAACCAATAAATACATTTTCGTCAGAATTACTTCGAAAATTAAGCTTAAAGGATTCATACATGGGCTATAGTTCGGACCAAGTTTTTCTTTCTATGATGATGAATCCGGCATTGTGGTATAATACAGAATTCATTGCGGTGGATAAAAAAGCTCAAAATGATAGTATTCGAAAAATAATTGGCATCGCTGAAGGAAAGGAATATGTAAAAGCCACCGATTTTTTTGATAAAAAAGGGGAATATAAATTGGAGCCTTTTTTAAGGGAGGCTACCGCCACTACTAACCCCAATAAATTTCAACAGGATTTTAAAGACTTAAATATTCGGTTAAGCCTTTTAAATCAGGCCTTAGGGCAACAAATAGTGAAGATATTTCCTTTGCTGAATGACGAGAATAACAAGTGGATTTCTGCCGTGGAATATAGGGGTGGTCAGTATCAGGTGGCAGATTCACTATATGCGAATTTCGTTAAGAATGCAATGCCTTATTATCTAATGACCCTTGGTAAAGCACAACAAAGCGGCAACTATGCGGAAGCGGATAAACTATTGGCTGCCTTTAAGCAGAATCAGGAAAATCACGGTAGTGAAGTACTACCATCTGAAAGGAAAATAAATACTGAGGTTATTTATAATAAACTGGATATTTTTAACAGGCTTTATCAGTATTATGCCCTTATTGGACTTTTAATGTTCTTTGTATTGATTTTTCAAATTTTTAAGGAGAGGGAAATTTGGAACATGGGAATTTATTTTTTTAAAGGAGTTATTATTCTCTTTTTTCTGTGGCACACAGCTGGGCTTGTGTTGCGTTGGTATATTTCTGGTCATGCTCCTTGGAGTGACGCTTATGAAAGTATTTTATATGTTTCTTGGGCCACCATGGGCATAGGTTTGGCACTAGGTAGAAAAAGCGATATGACCATTGCAGCATCCGCATTTGTTACAGCAATGCTGCTTTGGATTGCGCACCAGAGTTGGGTGGATCCATCCATTGCCAATTTGGTTCCCGTATTGGATAGTTATTGGCTTATGATACATGTTGCGGTTATAGTTGGCAGCTACGGTCCCTTAACCGTTGGAATGATATTGGGTGTCGTGTGTTTAGTTTTGATTTTGCTTACTACCAAAAAGAATAAAAAACGGATGGAAATCAATTTAAAGGAATTGACCATTATCAATGAACTTGCGTTGACCACAGGTCTTGTAATGTTGACCATTGGGAACTTTTTAGGAGGTCAATGGGCTAACGAAAGTTGGGGGCGTTATTGGGGTTGGGACCCGAAAGAAACCTGGGCCCTAATTTCAATTATGGTGTATGCCTTTGTTATTCATACCAGATTAGTGCCAGGTCTTCGGAACAAGTGGATATTTAATTTTTTAAGTATTATCGCTTTCGGGAGTATCATGATGACCTATTTTGGCGTAAACTTCTATTTGGTAGGATTACATAGTTATGCTAGTGGCGCACAGGTAATAACCCCTGTTTTCATATATTATACGGTTGCAGGAGTTCTAGCTTTAGGTGGTTTAAGTTATTGGAGATATAAAATCAATTTCTCTAAATGATCCAATCATTACTCCCGTAACAATCGCATAAGTTCTTCCGCCGCCACTTCCCCTTTTTCTTTAAGGAAATCCCTAGGAGTGTCATCTCCCAATTCAAAAACAATAGCTGGCATATGGTGGTTTACATAAAAGTAATTACGTGAAACCATAGTTGGGTTTATTTTATCAGATGGCTTTATATTAGTTTGCTTTTGAGGCAAACGATTAGTTATACCTTCAATCCAATCAAAGACAATTTTCCCTTTTTGCCCAATGATAGTGCTATCAATGGGGTAATAAATATCATCCCATGTCGAATGAAAATCTGCTCCAAAAACAAATTCATATCCTTCTTCACTCTTTTTATTTAAAAAATCTCGAACACTTTTTGTTTCCGGTTGATTAAAGTTTTGCCAATCCCTATTCAAATCTATCCCGCCCATATTGTGACGCCAATGCCCGTTATCTACTCCATCAGGATTCATTAACGGAACCACAAAAACATCAAACTCCTTCCTAAACAGATTAGCTTCAGGGCTATCTTCGCTGAGTGTTTCTATAAAGGATTTCATCGCCAGAAAACCAGTTACCTCAGGAGGGTGTTGTCTGGAAATAATCATTAAAGCTTTTTTGGTAGTTGAATTGGCTTTTATTTCCATTAAATGCATAGGTCGTTTCTCAGATGTTCTACCTATTTCATAATTGGAAATGAAAGGTTTTACGGAGAGCGAATCAATCCAGCTTTTAACACGTTTGGAAGTATATAGTTCCTGCGCCGAAATCCAAAGTGGTTCTTTTCCTATGGACAGTCTTAATTCTACAAATTCTGGAGCGGCTTCAATGCCAAAATTCCCTTCTCCTGGGTTTATAATTTTAAATTGATTACTATCCAACTTATTAAAATGTAGACCATCCTTGCTAATTTTGGGATAATACCTACTCCTGAAGTCTTGGTAGGATAGCTTAACAGTAATTTCTCTAGGGTTTTCCGTCCATATTTTAAACGCATACCAAGGACTTACGTTTATGGGTGTGTTCTCGGCGGTAATCCAAATAGTGTAATGGTCGTTACCATCTTCAGCAACACCATTAAGTCGGGCACCATCAAAATCATTGGTAAAAAAAGTTTGTTTGTTCAAGGACCATATTCCCTTCCACTGTTTCTGAACCGGTCTATTGGTTGTCGGGACAACAGGACTAGGTGCTTGGCCTTGGTATCCAGTCGGTTTCTGGTTTACGCTATTCTCTGCAGGCTTTGCCGTATTCTTGCATGAAATAACCAGAGATAAAAGCATAATTGGGATTAAAAGCTTCATATAAGAAATGTAATTGTGCGCATTAAACATAAAAATTTTAATACAGGATTATTAGTGATTTTGTAATCAATTTCTAAGGTATTATTTTTTTTTCGCATCTTTGTAACCTTATGAAGTTCTAGAAATATATGTTTCCTATAAATGTCTTTGGCCGCTAGGCTATTTTCTTAACCAATCTACTTCTTTGGTTAAATGGACAGTTCACACTTTTCACTAACATAATTTCCTTAGAATGACATCATATATAAAGTCTATACAAAAATTATTGAATTATTTCTGGATCGCTATAACTGGCCGGGAATCTGAATTTACATCGGGCAGTATTCGTAAAGCTATTTTCATGCTTTCGATTCCTATGATATTGGAGATGCTCATGGAGTCCATATTCGCACTTGTGGACATTGCCTATGTATCACAAGTAAGTGTCAATGCCGTAGCAACAATTGGTCTTACAGAATCTGTAGTTACTTTAATTTATGCCGTGGCTATTGGTTTAAGTATGGCGGCAACGGCCGTTGTGGCGCGGAGGGTAGGGGAAAAAGATATTCAAGGAGCAAAAGAGGCGGCCGTACAGGCCATCGGATTAGGGATTTTAATATCCGTTATAGTAGGTATTTTTGGGTTCCTCTATGCGGAAGAAATTTTGGCTTTAATGGGTGCTGAACCAGACTTAATAGCTGAAGGTTATGGTTATACCAAATTGTTATTGGGTGGTAACGCAACTATTATGTTGCTATTTCTAATTAATGCTATTTTCAGGGGAGCTGGGGATGCATCGGTTGCTATGTGGACTTTAGTACTTTCCAATGGACTAAATATAATTCTTGACCCAATTTTTATTTTTGGATGGGGACCTATTCAGGAATACGGCGTTACGGGTGCTGCAATAGCTACGAATATTGGAAGAGGAACGGCTGTAGTTTTTCAATTGGGAATTTTATTTTTTGGATGGAGCAGAATTAAACTAGCACTAAGAGACTTGGTTTTTAACGTAAAGGTAATTACCAATTTAATACGTGTGTCTATTGGAGGAATCGCACAGTTTTTAATCGGTACCTCAAGCTGGGTTTTCTTAATGCGGATGATGTCCGAATTCGGAAGTGAAGTTCTTGCCGGTTATACCATTGCCATTCGGGTAATGTTATTCACTTTGATGCCTTCTTGGGGAATGAGCAATGCTGCGGCCACCTTAGTAGGTCAGAATCTGGGAGCTGGTAAACCGGAACGTGCGGAAACCTCTGTGTGGAAAACAGGCAAATACAATGCGTACTTTATGGGAACCGTTTCTTTGGTCTATTTATTCTTCGCAAAAGAAATTGTAAGCTGGTTCAATAATACTCCTGCGGTAGTAGAAAGTGGCGGTCTTTGTTTACAGATTATTGCCGCGGGTTATATTTTCTACGCCTATGGTATGGTAGTTACCCAAGCCTTCAATGGAGCGGGTGATACTGGTACCCCGACAAAAATCAATCTTATCGCTTTTTGGCTTTTTCAACTACCCTTTGCTTATTTGGCTGCCTTTTATTTTAATCTGGGAGCACTAGGGGTGTTTTTAGGCATTACGCTAGCGGAAGTTTTGTTGGCAGTAATTTCTATTATCCTGTTTCGGAAAGGGAAGTGGAAAGCCTTCAAGGTTTAAGGTAATTCCGTACCTTTAAATATTATTATTATGTTGTTTTACTATGAAAAATAAAGGATTAAATACGATTTGTACGCATGTAGGAGAACTTGTTGACGAGCAGCATAAAGGTGCCGTTTCTCCTTTATACATGAGTACTTCATATGCTTTTGATGACGTTGAAGTTAAAAGATATCCAAGGTACTTTAATACACCAAATCAGGAAGGTCTTTGCAAAAAAATTGCTGCTTTGGAACATGCCGAGGACGCTTTGATTTTTGGGAGTGGAATGGCAGCGGTAAGTACAGCTTTAATGGCGTTTCTAAGAGCTGGAGACCATGTGGTACTGCAACAAACTTTATATGGCGGAACTTATAATTTGGTCACAGAAGAGTTTAGTAAATATGGTATTACGTATTCGTTTACAGAGGGATGGGAAACCAAGGATTTTGAAGCAAAAATTAATGAAAATACGAAGGTCATATATATAGAAACCCCTTCTAATCCCTTACTAACAATCACAGATTTAAAAGGCGTAGCCCAACTTGCTAGAAAACATGGTCTAATTTCAATGATTGATAATACGTTTGCAAGTCCGGTAAATCAGAACCCTATTGATTTTGGCATTGATGTTGTAATTCATAGCGCTACAAAATATATGGGCGGACATTCGGATATTTGTGCGGGAGCCGTAGCTTCTTCCAAAGAACATATGGAACGTATTTTTCATTTGGCTAAGAATTTTGGAGGTAGTTTAAGTGACTATACCGTTTGGCTCCTAGAACGCAGTATCAAAACCATGGGAATAAGGGTAAAAGCGCAAAATGAGAATGCTTTGGCAATGGCAAAATTCCTGTACGGCCATGATGATATTAATGCGGTTTATTACCCAGGACTGCCGTCTCATGGAGGTCATAATTTGGCCAAAGAACAAATGAGAGGTTTTGGAGGAATGCTTTCTTTCGAGTTAAAACCATATTTAGATACTTCTTCATTTCAAAAATCGTTGCAATTAATTAAATCGTCTATGAGTTTAGCCGGTGTGGAAAGTACGGTGTTGTCACCAACACAGACTTCACATGCGCTTATGAGTCCAGAAGTAAGGGCAGAGCAAGGTATTACTGATGGCTTAATAAGGTTTTCATTAGGAATCGAAGAAATAGAAGATTTAAAAGAGGATATTGAGAATGCATTGAAAAAGGCGAAAAGTAAAGTATCGGTATCATCCAGTTCGTAAGTTTTTGTATTCCATTTCCGACTGAAGCTTAATTATGAATCAACCAGGAAAATTAATGAAATTAGATATACTCATATTTGGGGCGCATCCAGATGATGCCGAACTGGGAGCAGGAGGGACTATAGCAAAGGAAGTGGCCAACGGTAAAAAGGTTGGAATAATAGATTTAACCCGTGGGGAGCTGGGTACGAGAGGTTCTGCGGAAATACGTGACAAAGAAGCCTTGGCCGCTGCAAAGATATTGGGTGTTATCGTGCGTGAAAATCTAAAATTTAGAGATGGTTTTTTCACAAATGATGAAAAGCATCAATTGGAAATCATTAAAATGATACGAAAGTATAGACCGGATACCGTATTATGTAACACTATTGATGATCGGCATATAGACCATGCTAGAGGTAGTGAGTTGGTCAGTAATGCCTGTTTTCTTAGTGGTCTAATTAAGATTAAAACAAATGTAGAGGGCAAAACCCAAGATGCATGGAGGCCCAAAGTAGTCTATCATTATATTCAATGGAAAAATATTGAACCAGATTTTGTAGTTGATATTAGTGAGTTTATATCAAAAAAAACGGAGGCAATATTAGCTTATGCCTCTCAATTCCATGACCCTAATAGTAAAGAGCCAGAAACTCCTATAAGCAGTAAAACATTTCTTGAAAGCATACATTATAGGGCAAAAGACTTGGGTAGGCTAGTTGGAAAGGACTATGCAGAAGGTTACAC
>JBARUM010000779.1:0-1839 GCA_049645725.1 Maribacter sp. | reverse complement strand
ATAAGGAGCAGTTGTGAAAGGACAAGATTTTTACGCATCATGTTGTGTTTTAGTTCTTTGCAGATTAGTTTTGAAAAGAGTATTCTAGGTCTAAATTTTTTTAGGGAACTAGTTTGGACATAGGGGTAGCAATTTAATTAAATACATATAAATTTTGATCGGAAAACGAATCAAAAATCTATTTATTCTAAAATCTGGTGTTTGCAATAACAATTGGTTAATTATAGGAAATGCTGAAGTATAGGTTTAATACACCTCTTATCCCTTTTATTGGACAAGGACCAACGCCCCGGTGCAAGGAACAAAGTCTCCAAATATACGAGTAATAAGACCTATTATAGGCCAACAAGGTGATGCACCTATCGGCCATTGCGTACAACCTGAAGAAGTACCTGAAATTCGTTCAAAAACGGGCAGAAAGCGGGGCGGTGCATTTTACTTTGATGGCAGTGGCCAAAAGTGTGCTACAAAACCTGTTTCAAGCTTCCATGACGCATCGGAATTTGGACTTTCGTTTCCGAGTCGACAAGAAAAAAGCCCCGTAAAGAGGCTTGTATTCAATCTGTATTTTGAAAATCACAGGCTTGTGCAACGGTTACCATTGTTTTAAGCAGTTTTTATTTAATTCGTTTTTTAATTAGTATTATTTGTCCAAGATGATAATAAGTATGTTCAATCATAGCATCAATATTCCTGTAATAAGTTCCATATTGTTTATCTATAAAGTCCGATAATATTTTTTCGTCAGACATCTTTTCCACAAGTTCAATAAATTCTTTCGAGTCAAGGCAGAACTTATTCACTAAATTTTTCCAATCTTGTTCAGATTCTATTGGTGGATAATCAAAACTATATTTGTCTCGAATATCAAGCGTTCCACCATTCAAAACTTTTGCAACTCCAGCTATATAGTAATCAATATGAAAAGTCAAATCAGCTATAGTGTTTAGGTTATCAATTTTTTGAGTTGCTTGATTCCAATCAAGGTCAATAATTTGTTCTTTAAAATTAGTACCTAAAACCCATTCTCCCTCCGTAAAAACTTCCCTCAGTCGGTCGGCTAAATATTCTCTTAATTTCATTTTTTGCAGTTTCTTAAATTGCTTACAACGGTTTAGCTAAGCTTAGTGCGGAGGCAAGGAAACTTTTCGTTTCCGTCTACGCACGAAGCTAAAGCTTATTGTTTTGCTTTTTCTTTTTTGTTCCAAAGCTAAATCCATAAGATTTAGCGACTTTATAAATATACACAGACCTTTCGATTTTGACCTAAAGTCCGCATTACGTTTAGGTGTTGTTGTGAGCAGTTTTTATTTCAACTCGAGTTGGATTTTCTTCTCAATCTTCTCTAGGTAATCAGATTCATTTTCCGCATTTCTAAATCCTTCCCATTCCGATTCAAACAAATCATAATATCTTTCGTTCATTTTTTTAAAATCCGAGGGTTTATAATAATCAACACTTCCTGCTCTTAGGCTATCTACTTCGCTTACCATTTGCCTCCGGTAGATTTCTAGAAGGTCAAATTTGGCTTGTGAGACTCTAAGATTAAAACTGTCGGAGGTATCAGATACATATGATTCTTTAGGTATAAAAACTGTTTTGGACCTAAATAAAATGGGGTCGTCTACATTGTAGCGGGATGAAAGTCCGACTTTAGCATAAAGCCCTTCTTTATCTATAGTATTTGAGAAATCCTCCCAACTCAATTTATTTGATTCGGTCCAGACTATCTTATCTCTCAAAGTCCAATATTCAAGAAAATCATAGTAATAGCCCATTAAAAAAATTCTGAAAACTATAAATCCAGAAATTATTAAAAATCCAATTATTAGGGTTTTC
>JBARUM010000778.1:0-3864 GCA_049645725.1 Maribacter sp. | reverse complement strand
TCCTGGTTCAAGATCTAGCAAAAGGTCGGCAAGTACGTTTTTGTCGTGTAAGCGCTGGATGGTTCCTGTGTCCTGTACCCTTAGCATGGAAATGTCATCCACTAGAACCAACAGTTTGTTGGAGAGTCCCACTATAGCCTCGGTATATTTGTTTATCTGTTTTTCTTTTTTCTTTAACTGTCTGTCCTTTTGTTTGGACTGCTCCAAGAGATATTTCTTGAAATCGTTATCGAACGATTCTCGCTGGACTGGTAAGGAAAGCTTTTCGATTTGAATTTTTAGGGTACGGCGAAGTTCCCCTTGATGTTCACCTTCAATGCGAAGATAGATCACTACCATGTTAGTAAGTACATCCGATAATGTCTTGTTTTTGGATAATCCAAGATCGTTAAGGGCACGGAACACCGTTCTGACGGTCTTCCCGCTATTCCTTGCGAGTATGTCGATTTGAGCCTTTTCCATAAAACAAAAAAAAGCACCACGTGGACTGTTGTAGTGCTTTTATTATTTTCTATATAAAATCATCATAGAATGATAATTGAGTCAAATTTATAGTAAAGGAAACTACTGTGCAAGAAAATTGACAGTTATTTGTCATTATATGACATTTATATACTTAGTTAATTTGCTTGTTTTATATTATAAGAAGGCAAGGACTTCTGTTACTGACAAATAATTTCCTAAATCTGTGGCTCCACACTTGTTTATTTGGACACCGTGCCCTAATAGGGGACCCCTACCCTACTTTTTCAAGTTTTCTCAAATACATATCTGTTTTAATCATTTATATTATTTTATTCTTTTAATGTTTTTTAATAATTTTAATCGTTTTGTTGTTTTTAACTACTCGTTTATGCTTTTCAAAATTTAGTTCATTTGTAGATTTTATGATATTTATATCATTTTAATCGTTTATACCATTTTATACGTTGAATATATTTTAGAGTTTTTAATCTTTTTATAAGTTTTGGGCTTGATGTTAGAACGAAGGATTTTTTCATTTAAAAACTTTATCATATTTACATCATTTAGTAAGTTTATACTATTTACATCATTTAGTAAATATAAATATTTTATAACATTTATATTATTGTTAACATTTTAATCATTTACTAATAAACCTATAAAATCATTTAAAAATTTTATATCTTTGTATCGTTGTATTCATTTTAATCATTTATTATTAAATTATATAAACGAATGATATTGTCCCTTATCAATCAAAAGGGTGGCGTAGGAAAGACCACCAACACCATCCATCTAGGCGCCTGCCTGGCACAAATGGGAAAATCCGTCTTGCTCGTGGACTTCGATTCACAGATGGATCTAACCCATGGTAGTGGTATACGGCATCCGCAATACACGATTATCGATCTGTTGACGGAACCATCTAAAAAATTTAGGGTTCGTACCCGTGCAGAAAATCTTTCTATATTGGCGGGTTCCTCCGATCTGACCGCAGGCAGGTTCGAACGGGACAGTCTAAAGAAGGCCTTGGAACCGCTTAAATCCCATTTCGACTATATCCTCTTGGATTGTCCTCCGGAGGGAATCAATGCCTATTCGCTTTCGTTGCCGGAGATCGCCTTAAATGCCTGTGACAATTTTTTGATACCCCTGTTCCCGAACGAATACGCCGTCAAGAACTCCAATAGTTTTTTGGGTAGGGTGATGGAGGTGGTCCAACCCAAGAACAAGGGGCTCGTTTTTTCTGGTTTTTTCTTCGGAAAGGTTCTTGTCACATCGAATAAACACAGGATATACTCGCAGATGATGGAGAAGGTGGCCCCGAACCTCATGTTCAAGAACTTTGTGCGACAGGACAGCCAAGTGGACCATGCCGTTAGCGAGGGCATGACCATTTTTCAGTACAGCCCCAATTGTAGGGCTGCGAACGATTACAGAAAACTAACTAAGGAATTCATCAAACGAACCAAGTAATGGCAAAGAAACAGAACGTAGTCGAAAAGGAGTTAACCCTTGACCTGACCAACATCAGTAAGGTCGCCAATAGGAAAGAGCTGCCCGAGAAGGAAAAGGTTCCGGAAAGAGGCATCAAACAAGCTAAACCAAAGAAGAAGGACGAACGGGAACCCGAAAGTAGGGCAGCGGCAAAAGCTAAAACGGCGATGGCTTCTGAACCAAAGGACGAGGCCAAGGACAAAAAGCACCTACGTCTTGTGGTCAGCAAGGACCACATAACAGATTTTGAAACCCTTTTTAAGCGATTTGTAGAAGAAACGCAGACCTATTGGGTCAATACCTCACGCGTTCATCTTTTCGTTCTAGGAACCCTTTATTTGGAGCAAAAATACAAACGTGGGAATACCTATCACGACGCCCCGGATGATTTCGTTACGTTCATATCCCGTAAGGGCAACCGTCCAAAGACCGAGGAATCGACGTTGCGCAAGACTGATGCGACCCCGATGTTCTTCGAGGTCGAACCAGAAGTATTCCACGCCTACCATAGCCTGATCTATTCTTTTCTTTTGGCCAATAATGATGTCCACAACCTTTCGTACAGCGCATCGTATTTCTTTAAGGATTTCCTCGATCTTCTTGAGAATAGCTTTAAATCGTTCTGTTCCTTTGGGAAGAAAAATAGCTGAAACCAGTTGAGTGCAGTATTTCAGGGAGTAATAACAATATTATCAGTACTTAATTATAATCGTTTATGTCATTTATCGGTAAACGATTAAAGCATGGTTATGTGCGGAAGATAGTCACCTCGGACGTTAAAGATAGGGTAGAGGACCGCTGCGTTTTTTATTCCATGTACGATGACCGCTATCCATCCAATCGTTTTTTGGTAAGCCCTAACTTTTGAAAACTTTGCACATCGTCCCTTAACTGGATTATGAGAATCCAAGCATTGGAAATAATAGCACAAATCGGAATAGGGTAGGGGACAATTTTAATTTTAGAACGCATTACCATTTGTCCGAATGTCAATCTTACAAGCAATAATATGTTTCGTTTTATTCATTTTAATAATAATTATCATTTATGGATAAATAATTAAAATGATTAATATTGTTCAGAATTACAGGCAGCTGTTCGAGCAACTTGTACCAAAACATTGAATTTCCTAGTAAAAGAGAATGTACCTTTAATCTCCTCTTCCATTTCTTCGTGAAAAAACTGCCACGCGACCGACATCATTCCAATTTCATATCCGAGTTCGATAGGAGCATCAATGCTCAAGGATCTTAAAAGTAAGCGTCCTTTTCTGAAGGCTATTATCAAGATAGCGCATAGCAAATAAGAGAGAATGTTCTACATCCATGACAGTAAACCATTCTTTACAAAAAGGCATACCGATCAGCTACCAGCACCAATTTTAAATGAACTCCGTTTTCATCATTTATTTGTCCAGCGCAGTGTGTTACATCTCGTAGCAAATTGTTCACAACACCCAATGTTACCTTACTAGTTCGATTTCTAAATGCGAATCTGGATAGCTTCGCTGCGAAATTCTACTTATGCATAGTATCCTTTTGCAATGACCGCTACATCCTAAAACGGTTCAAAACGTAAAACCGATTGGTACTTCAGGTATAGGTCTATGCGAAAAGGGCATACCCTAATTGTCCTACCTACGGACAAGCTGCGCCCGTTTTAGAGGCCAGTCCATTTAGTTCGATAGCAACCCCCGTGTGCCGAATTCCCCCTACACCCGCATTGGAATACCGTCCTACTTCATGCGCGATGTATGTGAGGATTGTTGAAATGTCCTAAAAAATAAGCAGCTTCTACTTTCTCGATTTTTACGCTATGCTAAAATCCACGTCGCAGACACTCTGCGATTTTTTGGTCGTATTCAACCAATAATCCTCACTAGGTAGGGCGCCAAGATAGGAC
>JBARUM010000777.1:0-3782 GCA_049645725.1 Maribacter sp. | reverse complement strand
GTATTTATACCAAGCGTGCTTGGCCTGGATTACCGAATAGACAGAGATGTAGTTCCGGCCGGTCCTACCGCCAGATTTCCAATGTTTCAAGGTTGGGAGACTACTCCAAACGGACCTAGGGAAGCTCACTATGTGATCACCGAAGCATCCGATAGAGGTTTGGCTAGACTTTTAGGTGTTATTTACGCACCTAGAATGGCAGATGCAATTGGTTCGTCAGGTGAGTCATACGCGGAATGGACAGAAGATGGAAGGCTTATTTTTGAAGGATCGGTAGATTTTTCTCCAAAAAGAACCTTAACCGCTGGTGGTGCGGACGGTCAACTATTAGGATTTCCTCCCGCTGCCGTTACCCCTGGTGCCGTTGCTGATGCAGACTGGTCATCATATGTTGTATTACCTGGAACCGATGTGGTCATTAATGCACAACTAGTAGCGAACGAGACGGGTATACATGATAGAATCCCTAACCCAAACGGGAATAGCCAAGCAGAAGAAGATGATCAAAACAATCCGAACTTGGATAGAAGTCAAGCATCCGTTGTAATGCAACTTTTAGACGGGTGGCATGACGGTACTCCTTACTATTTCCATATTGTTACGGATACTTCCGATCCAGGACCAGCCACTATTGAATTAGGCGTTTTTGCACCAAAATTGAACAACCTACCAACATTCGGATTATTTCCAGGAGGTTCCATGTTACCTTTTAGCCCTACTGCAAACGGTAGAACTTTTGATAACGGTGATGGTTTTGGCGTGCAAGGTCTAAATTCAGCTTCTTTAAGTGATCGACAGGTACAAGATCCTACGAATACGTTCCCCATTGATCCAAGAGATCCTGATTATGCCCCTATGTGGGATGCACATATAACCGAATTCACGGTTGCAGAGGCCGATCGTCCTATCTTAAGAAGTTTTGAACAAATAAACGATCTTTTAGCTGACGGTACGTTGATTCATTTTAGAGGTAATGCAAACCCAAGTCCATTATCAAACTCCTTATCGGATTTATTAACGGCCACGGGCGCAATTATCAACTGTCCAGTAGTCGCACAACCCGATGAAAGCGTAATAGGTACTCAAATTGGGTCACCTCGCAATTAATAACTTAAAATAAGCTATCTTTTTTGCTGATAGTGTTCTGTTTGAACATCGCTTTACAAATGTAGAGCGATGTTTTTTTTGTCAGGTATATGAACAAAACTTGAAACCTATTGTTATACTTCTGTAGTGCTATCTAAGTTAGCAAATTTTACAGCTGATCCTCATAAAACTACAACTGGGTAATGTTGAATATTTCTTATGGACATAAACTATAATCTTTGAGCCATTATTAACAAGTAAAACCTTAAGCAAAATGAAAATAGCAGCACTTATTTTAGGATTAGTATTTACCGGCCTTGTAGCTACA
Organism: Maribacter sp.; assembly: GCA_049645725.1. Taxonomy (GTDB): domain Bacteria; phylum Bacteroidota; class Bacteroidia; order Flavobacteriales; family Flavobacteriaceae; genus Maribacter. The sequence continues at coordinate 2,368 of JBARUM010000777.1, read as the reverse complement.
GCTCAAGACAAAGAGGGCGCAACCATTACAGTAACCATTGAAAATGTACTTTCCAGTGAAGGCAAAATTATTGGTAGCTTACATACGGGTACCACTTTTATGAAAGCACCGGGAATTGAAAATGAAGTTGTTGAGGCCCTTGAAGGTGAGGTTACACTAACCTTTACAAATGTTGAACCCGGCACCTTCGCAATAATGCTTTTGCACGACACTAACAATAACAACCGTATGGATTTTGAAGCTAACGGAATGCCCAAGGAAAGCTATGCGACTACAGGAGAATTGGTCTTTGGACCTCCCAGCTTTGCAAGCTCAAAATTTGAGGTGACGGATAAAGACCTGGATTTTAGAGTCAGGTTTTAATTTAGGTATTTTCTTTGAACATTAAATCTCTTCGGCCAACCATGCCTTCATCATCCAAACCGTTTTTTCTTGTTCAGTGATAAAATCACTCATCATGGAATTTGTGCCTTCATCCGATGCAATATCTGAAGTCTCCAATATTCCACGTTCAATAATCAATAACTCCTTTAAGGAGTTTACAATTAAGCGAATGGCATCATCATCTTTGGAAACATTCTTACCAACAGGAACAGTGGCCCTATCAATGTAGTCCTCAAAAGTATGCAGTGGCACTCCCCCAAGGGTAAGAATTCGTTCTGCGATTAAATCCACCTTTAAATTTGCATCGGTATACAGTTCTTCAAACTTAAGATGCAGGTCAAAAAACCGCTTCCCCTTTATATTCCAATGAATACCTCTTAAATTCTGATAATATCGTTGAAAATTAGCCAAAAGACTATTTAAATCTTTGCTAATGGCTTTTGCTTTTTCATGATCTAAACCTATACTATTCACTTTCATTTTACGTTGTTTTTAGTTTATTTAACTAGTTCGTCGCATAGTTAACTATAAGTTTACAGAATAAAAATGATGATTGTCATAAGTTTTATTGATAGTTTTTATAACTTTATCTGGTAAAACTATTGACATGACAATTACCCAATTACAATACGTTTTGGCCGTGGCGGAATATCAAAACTTCACCTTGGCGGCAGAGAAAAGTTTTGTGACTCAACCCACTTTAAGTATGCAAGTTCAAAAACTTGAGGATGAGCTAGATATATTAATTTTTGACCGAAGCAAAAAACCAATATCCGTTACGGAAGTTGGAAAAAAAATAGTTGCGCAAGCCAAGAATATTGTTAATGAAGCAGAGCGAATTAAAGATATCGTTGACCAAGAAAAAGGTTTTGTAGGAGGGGATTTTACTTTGGGTATTATTCCCACCATAATGCCCACATTACTACCTATGTTCCTAAAAACATTTATTAACAAATACCCTAAGGTGAACCTTATCATAAAGGAGCAGAATACAGAAAACTTAATTCGAAATATTCAAGATGGTCATTTGGATGCCGCTATAGCCGCTACGCCCTTAGAAATTGATTTTATTAAGGAACGCCCCTTATACTACGAGCCATTTGTAGGATATGTACCCATTGATCATCGCTTGCGGGCAATCAAAGAATTGAACCCGGACGATTTGAACGTATCTGATATTCTGCTTCTGCAAGATGGGCATTGTTTTAGGGAAGGAGTTCTAAACCTTTGTAAATCTCCCAAGAAACTTGGAGAGGAACATTTTAGTCTACAAAGCGGAAGTTTTGAAACGTTGATAAATTTATCCAATGAAGGTCTTGGAATGACCTTGCTTCCTTATTTGAATACTTTGGAACTGGATTCTAAGAATAAAAGTAACCTCAAGTATTTTAAAGAGCCTCCACCTGCAAGGGAAGTAAGCCTAATATTTCATAAAAACGAATTAAAAATACAGATTACCGAGGCATTACGAGATGTTATTGCCAGTGTTGTTAGAGGTGCAATTACTTTTCAGGATGTGAAGATTATAAGTCCAATAAACGGGGCATAAAAAAACCCACTATTTGCGGGTTTTAAGTTACGCTTTTAAATAAATTAGACTTTCTTGTAATTCCGGTTTGTCAGTTATAAACTGTTTTAACCATAATCTAAGTTCTTCAATTTCTTCTGGCAATAAATTTGAAATTGCTTTTTTTACTTCTTTACAAAATAGCTTTGCATCAAAACTTACTTTTTTGAGTACTGTTTTGGTATACTCCAGCATCGCTCTTGCCATATTTCAAAGTGTTTAAAGTGTTAGTAGTTTTTTGGGGGAATTCATCTTATAAAGTTAAACAAAAAAGAAGGTATGATATTGTGGTAGGTTCGTTAAAAATTCGATAATTTCATGTTAAAAGAATTTGCCTTTGAAATCCTCTAGCTGCATTTGAAATCAATAATGAGAAAAATCCTAATCTTCGCTTGCCTCTGCATACTATTTATTGGC
>JBARUM010000776.1:0-3566 GCA_049645725.1 Maribacter sp. | reverse complement strand
CTAAGGAACGTACTCCCGACTCTCGAGTGTAACCCTCCACTATCTTTTCTAGCTGAGGCTTTCCAATTTTTAAATGTGACGCATCCAAACCATGTTCTGTCAACTGCTTTGGTAAAAGATGTTTTTTTGCGATTTCAACCTTTTCCTCAATCGTATAACCACTCACATTTATAATTTCCATACGGTCCCTTAGGGCCGGCTGAATAGTTCCAAGATTATTGGCCGTAGCTATGAACATGACCTTGGACAGGTCATACCCCATTTCCAAAAAGTTATCATAAAATGCGCTATTCTGTTCTGGATCCAAAACCTCTAGCATTGCCGAAGATGGATCACCTTGATGACTATTGGACAATTTATCTATTTCATCCAAAATAAATACAGGATTGGATGTTCCAGCCTTTTTAAGACTCTGAACAATCCTGCCCGGCATTGCTCCAATATAGGTCTTACGGTGACCTCGGATCTCTGCTTCGTCCCGTAATCCACCTAAAGAAATACGTACATACTCCCTTCCTAAAGCTTCGGCAACAGATTTACCCAAAGATGTTTTACCAACCCCAGGAGGACCATAAAGACAAAGGATTGGGGATTTCATATCGTTTCTAAGCTTCAAAACCGCTAAATACTCAATAATCCTTCGTTTCACGTCCTCTAGACCATAGTGGTCCCTGTCCAATATTCTTTCTGCGCGTTTTAAATCAAATTTATCCTTGGAATACTCGTTCCATGGCAGATCCAATATTAAATCCAAATAATTGCGCTGTATAGAATACTCGGCTACCTGCGGATTCATACGTTGCATTTTAGCAAGTTCCTTTGTAAAATGCTCTTTTACTTTTTTACCCCACTTTTTCTTTTTAGCCTTGGCACGCATTTCTTCTAGCTCATCATCGTAAGAAACACCACCCAATTCTTCTTGAATAGTTTTCATTTGTTGATGTAAAAAATACTCACGCTGTTGTTGGTCCAAATCGCTGCGCACTTTGGATTGTATGTCATTCTTAAGTTCCAACTTCCGCATCTCTACATTCATATACTTCAACGTTGCCAGAGCACGGTCTTGAAGATTCCCGATTTCCAACAACTCCTGTTTAGCCTTCACATCCAAGTTAAGATTGGAAGAAACAAAATTGATGAGAAAAGAATTACTTTGGATATTCTTTATGGCAAAGGAAGCCTCACTTGGAATATTAGGGTTATCACGGATAATTTTGAGTGCTAAATCCTTTATAGAATCTATTATCGCTAAAAACTCTTTGTTGTTTTTTTGCGGTCTTACTTCCTCAGTTTCGCGCACCGTAGCAGTAAAATAAGGTTTTTTGGTGAGTACCTCGGCAACCTCAAATCGTTTTTTACCTTGAATGATAACGGTGGTATTGCCATCTGGCATTTGTAGGACGCGTAATATTCGAGCCACGGTTCCCAATGTATTGATATCCTGCACATCGGGATTTTCCGTCTCCTCATCTTTTTGGGAAACTACACCAATTACCTTGGAGCCATTATTGGCATCCTTTATCAAACGAATAGATTTATCCCGGCCAGCGGTAATAGGAATTACTACTCCCGGAAACAAGACCGTATTGCGCAAAGGCAATATTGGTAAAGTTTCCGGTAATATCTCACTGTTCATCTGTTCTTCATCCTCTGGTGTTAATAAAGGAATCAACTCAGAATCCTCATCCATTCCTTGCAAGGACATATTGTCAAAATTTGAAAATTTAGAATCTCCCATCTACTATATATCGGTCATTCTGTCATTAAAACAACAGAAAAATCTTTTTAAAAAAAGTTATAAAAATCCAGTTACAGCCCCATCCTGCTTATAATAGTAGCAAATAGTGCTTTTTTCCAACTACTCATTTCAATTCTTATGCCAACCTTAAGCGTTAAGCTATTCTACTCAATTAAAATTTTGCTAATTCTAACTTTCCAGGATTAAGATTAAAATTTATTTTATCATACTGTAACAATCTGTAAATTAACTTATCTCTAAAACAAACCAATCACTTTTTTGAGCCTAAGAAAAGTACATATTGATGCATTATTGCAATCGTGCATGGAAGGAAAACAATGTGCACAGCTAGAAGTTTATAATAGGTATTACAAAGCCATGTTCAACACGGCAATACGTATTGTAAAGAATAGTGCTGAAGCCGAAGATGTTATGCAAGAATCATTTTTAAAAGCGTTTACGAAACTGCATACCTTCAAAGGAGAAGTAGCATTTGGAGCTTGGCTAAAACGTATCGTAATAAACAATAGTATTTATCATTACAGAAAGCAACAGAAGAAAAATGAAGTTGCACTGGAAGATATAATGTACAAGGTCGAAGATAATGAAGGAATTACTTCGGATCATGTGTTTACAGATCAAAAGGCTCAAAAAGTGATGGAGACCATGAAACGTTTAAAAGATAATTACAGAATTTCTTTGACCTTACATTTAATAGAAGGTTATGACTATGAGGAGATTAGTTCTATAATGAATATGAGTTATGCCAATTGTAGAACAACCATTTCTAGGGCTAAGGAGAGTTTAAGACAAAAAATGTTAATTGCAAACTAATGGAAAAAGAAAATATAGAGGAGTTTTTTAAAAGACTTGATGGAAAGTTTGACACGCAGCAACCTGAAAGAGGTCATGAACAAAGATTTTTAGAAAAGCTCAATACCTCCGAAGGTTCAGTAACTCAAACACGGAAAAAGGTTAATTGGTGGAAACCATTATCCATTGCGGCATCCATTACCCTAGTTTTGGGAGTTGTTTTTGGACAACTTTATACCGAACCCACCATTGACGAGCGTGTAGCGAAAATTTCTCCAGAGGTATCCAATGCTCAATTTCATTTTGCGAGTCTTATAGAAGAACAGATAAAAGAATTAGAAGCGGAAAGTTCGCCACAAACACAGAAAATAATTTCGGATACAATGGCGCAGCTCGCAGATTTAAAGTTGGACTATAACAAACTTGAACAGGAACTTTTAAAAGGTGGCAATAGTAAGCTCATCCTAAGCGCTATGATTACCAATTTTCAAACAAGAATCGACTTGTTAAATGATGTTTTAAATCAAATTGAAAACATTAAAAATTTAAAAAACCGCAATAATGAAAACTTTACTATTTAACTATACCATTTTACTGCTGCTAATAAGTCCTGTACTGATTACGGCAAATGATGGAAAAACCAGAGGTAAGTATACCAAGGAAAAAACCATTAAAAAAGAGTTTAACGTAAATTCCGATGCACTGTTAAAAGTGAACAATAATTACGGTAACCTCACCATAACTTCTTGGGACGAAAATAGAATCGTTATTGAAGTACACATAAAGACCAATGGTAATACCGAGGAAAAGGTCCAAGATAAACTCAATGAAATCTCCGTAGATTTTGAGGCTAACAATAGTATGGTCTACGCTAAAACCACTTATGGGGAAAAAAAGAACAATTGGGGATGGAACTGGGGCAAGAACAATAATGTAAATATGCAGATTAACTACACTATAAAAATACACGTTAAGAATAGTGTAAACCTGGATAATGACTACGGCAACATTATAT